>CAZIIP010000033.1:0-16743 GCA_964539455.1 uncultured Rhodothermales bacterium | reverse complement strand
GGTCAACTGTTTTTCAATAAGGCCGATAAGCAAACCACCCCGGCTACCTGAATAACCGAGGCGGATAGGTCTAACGGGAAGAAGCCCAAAAGGCTTCCCCCCGGCTGGTTCATTTTCGGTTACCCTACTTCAATAATACCATACGGCGCGTGGCCTGCGTCTCGCCGAAGGAGAGACGATAGAGGTACATGCCGCTGGGCACTGTAATGCCGTCGCTGTTGGTCCCGTTCCATTCAATCTGATGGACACCGGTCGCCAGACCGCGGTTGCTCAGCAACGTACGCACGAGGCGCCCCGTTACGTCGAACACCTGCAGGGTCACGTCCTGGGGTTCGGCCAGCGTAAAGGAAATCGTCGTTGCCGGATTGAACGGGTTCGGATAGTTCTGGTCCAGTTCGTAACCGCGCGGCAATTGCATGCGTTCGTTGGCAACCTCGACGCCGACATATTCGAGCACGATGATCATCGGTTGCCCTTCCTGGGAGGCAAAGAGGTTGGTCACCACTACCTCATTCATACCGTCGCCATCCAGATCGTCAGCGATACGAAGCGGATAGTACCGCTCGGTCGCAACCGTATCCGCCGATGAGTCGAGAAGAATCGACCATTCGTAGCTGGCGGAGTCTGCCGGAGCGCCCACGCCGTCATACTCGATACGCGACACTTTCTCACTCGTGCCGTGCGTCGCGACGATGTCGAGGTAGCCGTCCATATCGATATCGCCGATATGAGCACCGCGAGAGCGTGCAGTAGGATCGAAGGTGCCCACAATCTGGAAGCTCGTGGAATCGACGATGGCGGACACATCATCTACATCGTCCAGAAAGTAGAGTTTGCCGTCCGTCATAGGGAGGTACATCTCCAGTTTGCCGTCACCGTCGACGTCGACGGTGAGCAAATCGTGCGAGTTGAAGGAACCGGGATCGTTGACAGGAAAAAGCTCGTCGAGATCGGTCTGTAACTCGTACGTATCAGGTGCCGTGATCTCCCAGACAGACATCGAGAAGTTGTTCCACGTGTTCACCCAGACCTCGTTCATGCCATCGCCGTCGAAATCGAACACATCGATGTCGTACAGTCCGCCACCGCCGAGGATTTCCGTGCCTGCCTCGAACTCAATCGTCCATGTCGAGAACGGATTGAGGTCGTCGCCATCCACCGTTGCGATTACCAGATCGCGGCCGCTTCTCGACAGGGTCAGCAATTCCTTGCGACCGTCACCGTCGACGTCTTCGATGACAAAGCCGGACGGGCGGAAGTCCTCTACGCCTTCTCGGTCGTAATTCCAACGCGTGGTAGCTTCATCCGGGAAGGTCATATCGTCGCCCTGTTCGAAGACAAACAGGTCATTGGGATCGTCATCGATCGTGGGAATACCCATGTAGATCTCCCACTTGCCGTCGTCGTCGATATCACCGTAGGCGAGACCCGGAAGCGAGTTTGAACCTTCCGAATGGGTGTAGTGCCAGACGTGCTCGTAGGTATTGTCGCCCGTGGCCTCATAGAGATAGACATCGAGGATGCCGGGATCCGGACCGCCCGGCGCCAGCGTTTCATCGGTCGTGAAGAGAATTTCTTTGGCGCCGTCGGCATCGAAATCCATGCCGACAAGCACGCTTCGGGCACCGAATGCCCAGACTTGGTTGCCGAGATCGTCGAGGCCCTGATCACCGTGCGTGAACAGATCAGGATGGTCGTGCGGATTCAGTGTCCAGGCGATTTCGAACCCTTCGCCCGGCATGTACTGTGCCATGGCAGGCGTCGATACACCGGCGCGAACCAGTAGCGCTGCCAGCAGGGATAAAGAAATGATGGTAAATCTACGCATAGTGCTGAGGGGTTGAATGAGATATGGCGACGGCGCATGCCTCTTGTGCAGGCTGCATGTCGACTGGGGAAATACTGGGGAAATACCAAAAGCGGCCGGGTGCCCGCGGGTAGCGGACACCCGGCTTATCGCTTACTTAAGCAATACCATCTTCCGTGTCTGGCGGAAGTTGCCATACTCAAGCGAATAGATGTATGTGCCGCTCGCTACACGCGAACCACTTGCATCGGTCGCGTCCCACATGACCTGATGGGTGCCTTTGGTCAGGTGCTGACCGTCGACAAGAGAGGTGACCAAACGTCCATTGATGTCATACACACGAACGCTGACGGTTTTGTCCAGCGGAAGCGTGAATGAAATCGTTGTCGTCGGATTGAACGGGTTCGGATAATTCGCATCCAGCTTATAGTCACCCGGAAGAACGATGCGTTCGTCGACGACGTCGACCGCAACGCCATTCGCCGACAGAACGCGCATGAACACGCGTTTGCCTGAGACCGCTTTTGCCGTGACCGTCTCATCGAAATCTGCCGAGTCCGGATTCCAGACGCGCTCGGTAGTGGTTACCGTATCCAGGGGTACCTGAAGCGCAACGGCCAGTTCAACGTTGCCGTCCATATCCGGATCTCCGAGATAGGAAAGCTTCGGAACGAACGGCTTGCCGGTAAACGTCTTCGTGGTCGTGCCGGTGGAATCGGTGGTGATCACCGTATTGTATCCGAGCGTATCGTCCGGCATAGCCGTTTCCAGCTGAAGAACCTCGTAGCTGGCAGGATCCTCGACGTCGCCGCCCACATACTTGGCCACGTTTACCAGCATATCCCCTGCGCTACCGCCATAAAGTTCCGGGACACCGTCTCCGTCCCAGTCGCCTGCTGCGATGCCGAGACTGGAAAGACCAGAAATAACGTCAAAGCCAACCTGATCCATGGTGATTTGAAGCGGATCTTCGCCGGCTTCGTAATTGATCACCGTGACCGTCTCGTTGGCCGATCCAAACCGGGGATAATACACCTCGTCATCCCCATCGCCGTTAATGTCGACTGCAACGCCACCGAAGAGGGCCACGTTGTCGAGCGGACTGGCCTGGACGTTGATGTTGGGATCTCCTTCAGCAGGAGCGACATAGGTGTCTGGACCGGTGACGGCTGCGTTCGTGAAATTGAAGCTGTTCCACGATCCCATGGAGATTTCCATCATGCCGTCACCGTCGAGGTCGGCCGAGACGATGCCGTAGGGGCTTCCGCCGCCTCTTGTAACGGGGTCGAAATCATCCGAACGGGAGCTCAGACGAAGTTCGTCGTTAAAGGCCTCGAATCCGCTGCCGATATCACCGGTAACGGACACGACGTACCAGTTGTCGAACTGGTTATCGGCGCCGTTATTGGCAAACAGCATCTCCTGGAAGCCGTCTCCGTCAACGTCGACAATCTCCAGCACCTCATGGCGCGAGCGATCGGGCGTATTGCCGTTGTAGGCGTAGATCGCTGCCGGCTCCGTGCCGTAGTCGTCATCCGTGCCCGTGAATTCCCAGAAACAGAATCCTTCCGTGGGTACGATATCTTTGCCCGCACCTTCGGTCAGTCCCCATCCACAGGGCACGATGATTTCGCCGGCGCCGTCATCGTCCATGTCGCCACCCATGGCGATGCGGGCGTTCTCGGTGTTGCCGGTGTTTTCAAGCCACGGGGTGGTATAAACGAGTTCCCAGGTATCGGGACCCGCATTCTCGATTACATGGACACGGCCTCCTCCGGTATAATCCGTGACGAGCAGTTCGTATTTGGTATCGCCGTCCAGGTCGAACGGTCCGGTAGCCGACCGGGCGCCTGAATGGATACCGACCGTGTAGGCGGCCGTCGAGTCCTCGGAAACCGGGACATTCAATTCAAATTCTGATGGCTCCTGAGCCAGAGCGGATCCGGCGAGTAAAAAAGCCAGGAGCATCGCTACGGTAGCGTTGCGCATTCTGCAGTTGCTTGTTTAATGAGTGAAAATGGTGTCACCCCGATTTTTCGGGGCACTTGGACCTGAATGCAATATGAAGTTTCAGTATAGAGAAAAACGTGCTCGATTTCAATTAAAAGGCACTCTGCCGATTCGGCGTTCATGCGGTGGCCCGGCGTATAGAGCGAAGGGACCTCAATGCAGCACGACGACCGGTCTGGAAAGAGTACCGAACGGTCCTTCAACAACCAGCAGGTACACGCCTCCGGCCACTTGGACATCCCGGTCGTTTCGCCGATTCCACACAAACTGATGAAGCCCGGCCCTCAGCCGGCTGCCGTCGGCCAGCCTTCGAACCCTTCTTCCCACCTGATCATACACCGAAAGTGAAACGTAAGACGGTTCATTCGTACGTATTTCGATGGTCGTCGAGACGGAGAATGGATTCGGATACGGTCGGCCAAGGGATGCCGTCTACGTCGTACCGTCTAACGATGTCCATGATCACCGACGCGATATAGTCGCGGACGTCGGGCAGCCCGGGATCGAGTATCCGGATGCCGGCCTCTTCAAACGTGAGGATCCATTCGGGCCTGCGAACGGTGACGTGTGAGGAATCCACCGCGTAGTGACCCGTTACGCCCTTAATCGCCCGTTGTGCACGGTAGGGATTCACCCAAGCGTGCAATTCCATTCCCCGCAGGTGGGCCTCTTCAATTGCAAAAGTCAACGGGTCGAAACAAGGTTGCGGCGCCATGCCCTGTTTCCCGGTTAGCCAGTACGACCAGGGTTCGATGGACGAATCGTACATCGCATCACTTTCAGAGCGAACCTGAAAGAACACCGCGTTGATGCCCAACCGCTTCAAGCTTTCAGATTGGCAACATTTTCCTCGATCGTCCCGCCGGCATTGAATACGGCGGTCCCGGCTACGGCGACGTCCACGCCGGATTCGTATGCGGTGGTGATGTTGTCCGCAAGGATCCCTCCATCCACTTCGATCAGCGCTTCATGGCCGATCGCCGCGAGCAACTGACGAAGCCGTCGCACCCTGCCGAGCGCCGACCGGATAAATTTTTGTCCTCCGAATCCCGGATTGACCGTCATGACCAGGATCAGGTCCAGATTCGGAAGGATGTCCGCAAGCACGTCGATCGGCGTGGCAGGATTCAACGCCACACCGGTCTTCATGCCCAACTCACGGATGCGGGTCACCGTATGGTGCAGGTGCCTGCATGCTTCCTGATGGACCGTCAGTACGTCGGCACCGGCGTCGGCGAAGACTTCCAGGTATCGGTCCGGATCCTGGATCATCAGGTGTACATCGATTGTGGCACCGGTTTCATCCGCGGTCGGCCGGACGGCACGGACAACGCCGTGTCCCAGGGAGATATTGGGCACGAACAGGCCATCCATCACGTCGACGTGCAACCAGTCCGCGCCCGCAGCCAGGGCCTCACGGGCATCTGAGCGAAGTTGCCCATAGTCGGCCGCGAGCAGCGATGCAGCCAGAATGCGTGGTCTGTCGGGTGATCCCGTCAAGCTTCACCTCCCTGCCGGTTAACGACGCGTTCCGCGACGTCCGCGACGTTTTCGGGGGTGAATCCGTACTTCTCGAACAGGGTTTTGGAGGGAGCGGATTTGCCGAAAGCGTCCAGGGAGACAGTGGCGCCGTCGAGGCCCACATATCGCTCCCAGCCCAAGGATGAAAGGGCCTCAACGGATACACGGGCGCGCACATCAGACGGCAGAACGCTTTGTCTGTAATCCTCCGGTTGGGCGTCGAACAACCGCCAGCTCGGCATGGATACGACGCGCGCGCCGAAACCGCGTTCGGCGAGTTTTTCCCGCGCACCCAGCGCCACGAGTACCTCCGATCCGGTCGCCAGCAAAATCACGTCGGGTTCAGCCTGTTCCGCTACGATGTAGGCACCCCTCGCAATGTCTGCTTCAGAGGCTGCGGAGGGAAGGTCCGGGGCGCCCTGGCGCGTGAAAATCAGCGCCGTCGGTCCCTCTGTCCGTCGAAGGGCCACCTTCCACGCGGCCGCCGTCTCGGCTGCATCCGCCGGACGGATCACCACGAGGTTCGGAATCGCCCGCAACCCGGCAAGCTGCTCCACAGGCTGGTGCGTCGGTCCGTCCTCACCAAGTCCTACACTGTCGTGTGTAAAAACAAAGATGGTAGGCGCATGCATGACGCCGGCCAGCCGGACCGCGTGTCTCATGTAGTCGGAGAATATGAGAAACGTGCCCCCGAAAATGCGCAGTCCCCCATGGATCGAAATGCCGTTCATGATGGCGGCCATGGCATGTTCGCGTACACCGAAGCGGATGTACCGGCCACCATAGTTTTCGGCGGTAAGGTCCTCGTCATCCGGGATGTGCGTGTTGTTCGACGGTGTCAGGTCGGCGGAGCCGCCGATCAGGTTCGGGATTTGCGGTTTAATCACCTCCAGGGTCTTTCCGGAGGCGGCACGTGTGGCGAGTGCCTTGTCCTCCGGGAATGCCGGCGTCCGTTTGTCCCATCCCTCCGGTAACACCCCTGACTGTTCACGCTCGAAGGCCTCGGCCAAATCGGGATAGGTTTCCCGATAAAGGGCAAAGCGCTCTTCCCATTCGGCACGTTTGGCGGCACCGGCTTCGCCGCCGGCACGCATGAACTGATATACTTCGTCCGGCACCGTAAACGGCGGATTGGTCCAGCCGAGGTTTTCTTTCGTCAACTGCAACTCTTCATCCCCAAGCGGTGCGCCATGTATGGCGGCCGTCCCCTCCTTGTTTGGACTTCCAAATCCGATAAGCGTCTGACAACGAATAAGCGACGGTTTATCGCGAACCTGTTGCGCCGTTTGTATCGCGGCGGCGAGTGCCGCTTCATCATGGCCGTCGACGACCTGCACATGCCAGTTTTGCGCCTCGAACCGACCCCCCACGTTTTCGGTGAAAGCAAGCTCGGTGGATCCGTCAATCGAGATCTGATTGTCATCGTACAGCACAATCAGGCGTCCCAGTTTGAGGTGACCGGCCAGAGAGGCCGCTTCGGCCGACAAGCCTTCCATCATATCGCCGTCGCCGGCGATCACGTAGGTAAAATGATCGACGATGCTATGGCCCGGCCGGTTGAAACGCGCTGCAAGATGCCGCTCCGCGACGGCAAAGCCGACGGCATTCGAAAAACCCTGCGCGAGCGGACCCGTCGTGGTCTCGACACCCGGAATACACCAGCGTTCCGGATGTCCCGGGGTCTTGCTTTCCCACTGCCGGAACTGCCGCAGATCTTCCAGTTCGACATCGTAGCCTGTCAGGTGCAAGACACTATACAGCAGCATGGAGCCGTGTCCGGCAGAAAGCACAAAACGATCCCGATCGCTCCAGTCAGGCCTGGAGGGGTCGTATTTCAGAAACTTGCTCCAGAGCGTAACGGCCGCGTCGGCCATGCCCATGGGCATGCCCGGGTGTCCGGATTTCGCCTGCTGCACGGCCTCGGCCGACAGCACGCGGATGGCGTCGGCGGCACGTTTCAGAGGTGATTTGGTGGTTGACTCGGTGGTATGAGACTCCATGAGAAGAGACCTACGTGTGGGGTGAAAAATAGATAAGGGCCACCCGGAACGATCATCTGAACAGCAACATGAGGCCTGCGATCAGAATTACGTTGCCAAGTGCGATCGGAAGCAGCCACTGCCAGCCCAGTCGCATCAGCTGGTCATACCGGAGACGCGGGAGGGTCCATCGAATCCAGATGAACACGAATGCGAGGAAGGCCGCTTTCGCCAGCAGTGCAAGGATCTGGAGTACGCCCAGCCAGAGGCTGCCTTCCAGCGCGGGGAACCAGTCCAGAATGATGCCTTCGAACGGCAGAAGATATCCTCCGAGAAAGAGGGTCGTGATGAAGAAACAGGCCATGAACATGTTGACGTATTCCGCCAGGAAAAACATGCCGAATTTCATGCCTGAGTATTCGGTATGGTATCCGCCGACGAGTTCCTGTTCGGCTTCCGGGAGGTCGAACGGTGCGCGGTTTGTCTCCGCCAGCGCCGTCACGAAAAAGATGATAAATCCAATGGGATTGCGAACGGCATACCAGCCGAACCATCCCGCCTGCGACTCCACAATGCCGGTCAGACTCAGCGTTCCGGAAAGCACGACGACCGACACCACCGCCGCACCCATCGAAAGCTCGTAGGAAACCATTTGTGCGGATGACCGCAGTCCTCCCAGAAGGGAGTATTTCGAGTTGGAGCTCCAGCCGGCAAGGGTGACGCCGTAAACCGACAGCGATGTCAACGCAAGGATTACGAGAATCCCCACCCCTACATCCGCAATGAACACACCGCGGGCCAGCGGGACGACCGAAATAGTGCTGAACGCGATGAGAATCATTAGAAACGGTGCCAGTGCATGGATGAAGCGGCTCGAGGAAACGGGAATGATATCTTCCTTCATCACCAGTTTCAGCACGTCGGCAAACGGTTGGAGCAAACCGCGTGGTCCGACCCGGTTGGGACCGAAGCGCTGCTGAATGAAGGCGGCTAGTTTTCGCTCGGCATATACCAGCGAAGCTGCCGACAACAGCAGCATCGTGGAGATGACAACGCTTATCAACGCGATGATCCAGAGAGGAATGTCCATGGGCTTGAGGTAGCGTCAGTGGGTTTCTCAGTGGGCGTTGTCACTGGAGGTGGTTTCGGTTTCGGTTTCTCTCGCTTCACTTTTTTCCGGCGCCACACCCAGCAGCGCCATCGCTTCGTAGGTGGCCCCCGCGAAGGCCTCATAAGTATCCGCAATTTCGGCCATAATCGCCTTCGGACCCTTATACCGGAGATCGAATCCCGCCCGTTCTGCCACTTCCTGTAAAAGGTCCCAGCTCGGCCGGCAGTCAACCCGGTTTTCCGCCGAGTGCCAGCGATCGAAGGGGGTTCCGTGCGTATCGAGCCGCGAGCGGCCCATCTCCATCATCAGCGATCGATTGATCGTCCGGATTTCCTTTGCCGGACGCAAGCGCTGGGCCCGGCCGTCCCGGTTAACGACCGTTCCGATTGTCTCGACCGCCGTCGCCGCCGGTAGGGCGACATCAACACCGCTTAGTGTGCCGTTCGTGGTGTTGTAGAAATGGAGTACGACGCGAACCCCGGACAGGTCTTCTTCGGAAAGCTGCGCGTCTCCGACCGGATCGTCCTCGAGCACATAGAGCAGTTCGATTGTCCCCGATCTCAGTCTGTTCGAAAGTTCGGCCGGATCAATCGCCCCGATTTCGAGCCGGTCACAACCCTGTGCGTTCGGCGCCGGATCATCGCTGACCAGCCGGCCGTCGCCGGATCCGGGCTTTGCCTTGGAGAGATATTCCGGTGGCGGTGCACCCAGCATGTTCGCCAGACGGAGCAACAGATAGTTGTCCTCGACGGTGGCGTTGGCCGAGGCAAGAAACTGGATTTTTGACGCATCCGTCTCGCGCAACAGCCCTGCAACACGCTCGAGGGCGGTTTCCCAATCTACGGCATTTCCTCCGATGGCGGGTCCGTTCGGCCGGTCCTCGTTGAAGCGGCGATAGTCGAGCCGGTCGGCGTCCGCCATCCAGAACCGGTTGACGTCCGGATTCTGGCGGGGCTTGATTTCCGTAATCAGGTTGTCCCTGATACGGTAATAGATATTCACACCGACCGAACTGTGTACGGAAACGGAAGGCGTGCTGCTCGTTTCCCACGGCCGCGCCTTGAACCGGGCATCGATGGAGGTAAGCGCTCCCACCGGACAGATATCGATGGTGTTCATCGAGTACGGATCATCAAATACTACCCCCGGGGGCGTCATGGGATAATTTTTAACGCCGCGGTTGATGATGGTCAGTTGGTGGGATCCGGATATTTCTTCGGTAAAACGGGTACACCGGGTACAGTTGATGCAACGCTCGGCATCCAGCATGACCCGCGGACCGAGTTCCACACGCTTCGGTTTGTGTACTTTTTCGAGTTCGAAACGGGAGCCTTCGGGACCGTATTTATAGGCCTGGATCTGCAGCGGACACTGCCCCGCCTGGTCGCAAATCGGGCAATCGAGCGGGTGGTTGATCAGGAGAAATTCGAGATTGGTTTCGTGGGCGTGTTCAACCTGCTCGCTGCTACGTTGCGTATGCACCACCATCCCGTCGGCCATGTCCGTCGTACAGCTCGTCTGCAGCTTCGGCAGAAAGCGAATTACGGGATTGCCGTCCTCGTCTTCAGTCACCTCGCCCGTAGACCGATCGCGTACCGGCATCCCGACCTCTACCTGGCATTGCCTGCAATTGCCCGGAGCACTCATGGCCGGGTGATAGCAGAAGTGGGGAATCTCGATGCCGTTATCCAGACAAAACTGCAGCAGCTTCGATCCCGCTTCAAATTCGTATGATTGACCGTCTATGGTAATGGTCGGCATAGTACGTCGACTTCGATCCGTTGAGATCAGTTGGTTTCTTCCGGGCGGGACGATTGTGCGGCATCATGCTCGTGACCTTGCTCCCCGGAGGCGGACACAGCCGGCGTGCCGGCGTCAATGCCCGCAATCAACACACCGTCAGCGATCAACGAAAGCTGTATTTCCGGTTCGGTAATCGCTTTCACTTCAGCGACAGACCTGCCCGACTCCTCCGCATAGTGCCTGAGGGTTTCAACGGGGAGCTCCTCCATGCGTATCGTTCCCTCCACGACAGCTTGGTGGCCACCAGCGTTCTTCGGCACGAAATAGGCATAGTCACGAAACGTAATGCGCATGTGCTCTCCCTTGCCTGCATCGATTGTCATCCAGCAGCCGCGGGTCTGGCAAACGTCGCGTATGGTACCTTTTACTTTCACCTTCTGCCCGTTGAGGTCGGCATTGTTCCATACTTCCGATACGAAAACGGCGTCTTGTGGCGTAATCGCGGCGCCGTAGGAGGCATAGGTTACCGGTTCCGCCGTTTCACATGCGGTCAGGAGCAGCGCTAATCCAAGCAGGATTCCGCATGGCGGCAATCTTTTCATCCAGGTTTGCATTATGGAATCATTTCGCCCGGCATCACGGATATCACGCCTTGCCGTCCGGTTGGTCCCGATCCTGTTGTTGATTCCGGTTGATTTCATGCGGCGGCCACGGTCGTTTTCTTGCACTTCGCCTCGAATTCATCGCGGAACCGCCGGATGGTCCAGCGTACCGGCCATGCTGCGGCGTCTGCAAGGGCACACACGGTGTGTCCCTCCATGTTATCGGCCAGGTCCAGAAGGAGATCGAGATCGCGCAAATTGCCTTCACCCTCGTCAATGCGGATGAGCAGGTCTTCCACCCATCCCGTACCCTCCCGGCAAGGCGTGCACTGGCCGCAGCTTTCGTGTTGGTAAAAATGTGCCACGCGTCGCAGCCATTTCACCATATCGGTATCCTCGTCCATGACGAGCATTCCACCCGTACCGAACATGGAATCGACTTTTTTGAGTCCGTCGGCGTCCATGGTGATTCCGTCGATCATGTCGGCCCGTAAAACTGGGACGGATGCGCCACCCGGCACGACGGCTTTCAGGGCCTTGCCGTTTCGCATGCCTCCGGCAACCTCGTAGATGAGATCCGTAATTAACATCCCCATCGGGTATTCGTAAACGCCGGGACGGTTCACATGACCGGAGATGCCGTAGAGCGCCGGACCCGGATGCCCGGAGGCGCCGATTTCGGTAAACCACTCGGCCCCGTGGCGTGTGATGATTGCGGCGTGTGCGAGGGTTTCGAGATTGTTCACTGTCGTCGGCATACCCCAGACGCCCCGTTGGGCGGGGAAAGGTGGCTTGACCCGGGGATACGCCCTTATGCCCTCGAGCGAATTCATCAGACTCGACTCCTCCCCGCAGATATAGGCGCCCGCGCCCTTGTGGATGACGATTTCGGTCGAAAAATCCGTCCCGAAGATGTTGTTGCCTACGTAGCCCTTGTCGTATGCGGCGGCAAGTTGCTCTTCCATCCCATCAATCCAGTCGGCATATTCGCCGCGCACGTAGATGAAGCACATATTGATCTGCATCGCATAGCATGCGATGAGGATTCCCTCGAAGCAGAGGTGCGGGTTGTATTCCATGAGCTGCCGGTCCTTGAACGTCCCGGGTTCGCTCTCGTCGGCATTGCAGCAGAGGTAGCGTGGTTTCTCCGGATCGACGGGCGGCATGAAGCTCCATTTCAGTCCCGTCGGGAATCCCGCACCGCCACGTCCCCTGAGGCCCGAAGCCTTTACCATATCGATCACTTCTCCCGGTGTCATCGTTTCCAGCACCTTCTTGAAGTCCCGGTATCCGCCTTCGCGTTCATAGACTTCGATCTTGTGCAGATCGCGCACCGGAGGCAGGACCACGCGTTCGTAACTGCGCCAGTCGTTCGCGCTCTTCGTCCCGTTTCCTTTGCTTTCCATTGGCCGGTTTCAGGTAGGCTTGGTGTATGCTTGTTAGTCCAGTCGCGACGCGGACGGCGAAGGCTCGTAGGTCGTTGTGGCGGGAGCATCCGACCGCCGGTTGCCTTGCAGTTGTGGATCATCCTCGTCCTGTGGCAGCGTGAGGGAGACAAACGGCGGCATTTTGTCTGCACGCAGCTCCTCGATCAATTGGTCGACTTTTTCCGGCGTGAGCCGGTGTACGTATGGTCGGTTGGAGACCTGCATTACGGGGCCGCTGCCGCAGGCGCCCAGACACTCTGCTTCGCGCAGGGTGAACAATTTGTCTTCCGTCGTCTCGCCGACCTTGATACCGAGTTTTTCCTCCAGGTGATGCAGGACGTCATAGCCACCGATGAGCTGACAGGTAAAGCACGTGCAGAGATCCAGCACGTATTTGCCCATCGGCCGTTTGAAATATTGCGTATAAAACGAAGCCACACCGTACACTTGCGCGTAGGGCATCTCGAGTGTTTCGGCGACCAGCCGAAGCACTTCCGGTGGCAGAAAGCCGAATTTCTCCTGTGCAATCCAGAGGACCCACATTACCGCCGCATCCGCTTTCGGATACCGCGCCTTGTATTTCTCGATCGCGGCCAATTCCTCTCCGGTGAAGAGCAGATCTTCCTCGGCGACGACCGGCTCGGGAAACCGCTCGGGTGGTTCGATTGGTGAAGATGAAATCGGGGGCATATAGTGTGGACAACCGTCTGTTGAATGCTTCAGTGGTCAGCGCCGGCGCCGGTAACTCCGGCGGCGCGTGTTCACGCCCAGGGCGCCGAGAATGCCGCGGGTCAATTCACGTGCAAGCGTCCGTCCGACCTGCCTTGCGGCAGAGCTGCCGAGCACCTTTTCGAGCGCGGATTTTTCGCGTCCCCGCCGTCGGGAGGTCTGTCGCACCTCTTCCTGATCCCTGCGATACTCGGCTTGTTTCTCCTTCTCCTGGGCGCGCTCGATTTTCTCGGTCAGCATTTCGTGAGCGCTTTCCCGATCGATCGCCTCGTTGTAGTAGTCGATCAGTTCGGAACGCGCGACGACGCGGTCGATCTCCTGCTTCGTCAGCACGTCCATGCGTGACTGTGGCGCACAAAGCAAGGTGTGCACCAGCGGCGTCGGAATGCCCTTCTCGTTGAGCACCGTAACGGCCGCCTCGCCTATGCCCATCTTCGTCAAAAGATCGGCGGTATCGTAAAAAGCCGAAATCGGATAGTTTTCGGCGGCGAGCTTGAGTTTCCGCCGGTCCTTTGCCGTGAACGCGCGGAGTGCGTGCTGGATTTTCAGGCCCAGCTGCCCGAGAATATCGTCGGGGATATCGGCCGGATTCTGCGTAACGAAGAATACACCGACGCCTTTCGACCGGACCAGCTTGATGATCGTTTCGATCTGATCGAGCAGCACATCCGACGCCTCCTCGAAAATGAGGTGCGCCTCGTCGACGAATATGGCAAGCTTCGGCTTGTCCGGATCACCGACCTCGGGGAACGAGCCGTAGACCTCCGCCAGCAGACTCAGCATGAAGGTCGAAAACAGCTTCGGCCGGTCCTGGAGGTCGGTCACCCGCAGAATCGAAATAACCCCGCGGCCGTCCGTGTCCGTTCGCATCAGGTCACCGACTTCGAAGGATCGTTCGCCGAAGAACCGCTCGGCGCCTTGCTGCTCCAGTTCGACCATCTTTCGCATGATGGCACCGACGGAGGCCGGCGACATCGTGCCATAGTGTTTCTCTACTTCCTCCTTCCCTTCATCCGACACGTACAGCAGCACCTTTCGAAAATCCTTCAGATCCAGCAGCGGCAACTTGTTGTCGTCTGCGTACTTGAAGAACCGCGCCACGATGCCGGTCTGGATGTCATTCAAACCGAGAATTTTCGAAAACAGTATCGGACCGAACTCCAACACGGTAGCCCGGAGCCGCACGCCGGGCTCGTCGGAAAGTGAGAGAAATTCGATCGGGAATCCGTTGGGATGATGCGGAATACCGATTCGCTCGTGGCGCTCGTCGATTTTCGGGTGTCCGGGACTCGGTTCGGCCAGACCGCTGAGATCGCCCTTGATGTCCATCAGTAGACACGGAACGCCTTTCCAGGACAGGGCTTCGGAAAGAACCTGAAGCGACTTGGTTTTGCCTGTGCCGGTCGCTCCGGCGATCAGCCCGTGTCTGTTGACGGTCTTAAGCGGCACGCGCACCAGGCTATCGGGCACGGAGGTTTGCTCGTACATCGCCCCGCCGATCACGACTTGATCGCCTTCAAAGGTATATCCCTTTCGAATCGTGTCTGTGAAGTTTTTCAGGTCGCTCATGGCCTGCTGTATTTGTCGGGCTTTGTCACGGGCTACTTGTCGGCGTCTCCCATAACAGGATCGACGGAGCCGATCATCACGACGGTATCGGCTACCATGCCCCCTTCCAGCATCTGCTCGAGTGCCTGGAGATTGGCAAAGCTCGGGCTGTTGATCTTCGCCCGCCATGGCCTTCCCGTGCCGTCGGACACGAGGAAAAAGCCCAGTTCTCCCTTTGGTGCCTCGATGGCATGGTAGGCTTCGGCGCCGGCCGGTGGGGCCACGCCTTCGTCGGTCATCATGAAGTCGTGAATCATGCCCTCCATCGAATAGTACACCTCGTCTTTCGACGGATAGGTCGCCTTGGCGTCATCGGATCGAACCGGGCCTTCTGGCATCCTGTCGAGGCACTGTTCGATGATCCGCACACTTTGCCGCATTTCGTCCAGACGCACGTAATACCGTGCGAGCGAGTCGCCGTCCTCACGCAACGGGATTTCGAAATCTACATCGTCATAGACCAGGTACGGCTCGAAACGGCGGATATCGTAGTCAACGCCTACCGCGCGAAGATTGGGTCCGGTAAGGCCCATATCGACGGCTTCATCGCGGCTCAACACGCCGATGCCGGCATTGCGCTCAATCCAGATTCTGTTGCGGTTCAGGAGGCCTTCCCATCCGGGAATTTCTTCGATCAGCTTGGGTGCCCACGCCCGGATTTGATCGATGGCGGTTTGCGTGAGGTCGGTGGCAAGTCCGCCGATTCGGCTATGGGAGACCGTAAACCGCGCGCCGCAGATCTCGTCAAACATGGAGTGGATGATTTCCCGGTGTTTGAAGGTCCACAAGAATACCGAAAGTGCTCCGGTATCCATCACCATCGTACCCATCCACAGAAGGTGCGACGAGATTCTGGCCAACTCACACAACACGGTTCGGATATACTGGGCGCGTAGCGGCACTTCGATGCCGGCCAGCTTTTCGACCGCCAGGCACCATGCCACATTGTTTGAGTAGGGGGAAAGGTAGTCCATGCGATCGGAGTAGGGCATGAACTCCTGGTACGTTTTGCTTTCGGCCAGCTTTTCGACCCCGCGATGAAGATAGCCGAGATCCAGCACGGCCGAATCGATGGTTTCTCCGCCCAGTTTGAACAGGCATCGCAACACGCCGTGGGTAGCCGGGTGGGACGGCCCCATATTCAGCACCATTTCCGCCTCAAGCGGATCGGGCGACACCTCGATCGTCTGGTGCTTGCTCTCGAGGTGCTCGAACAGCACCCGGTTGTGTTCCGGCCAGAAGGCAAAGGCTCCCTCGTTACGCTGCCCCCTGTCGGATGTATCGAGAATCTCCATGGTATCTGCTTCTTGTCATCCGGACCGTGATCCGGTTAGCCATTCCTATTCTTCCGGTCTGTTCCGGACGGCGGCGGCAAAGGGATCGCTTTGAACCTTGCCGTCGGACTCGAATGACGGGATCGGCAATGAGCCCGGTATGCCCAGTGGCGGGAATTCCTTTCGGAGCGGATGGTATTCGAAATCTTCCGGCATAAACATCCTCCGCATATCGGGATGTCCTTTGAACCGGATGCCGATCATGTCCCAACATTCGCGTTCGTTCCAGTTGGCCGCCGCCCATACGCACGTGACAGAATCCACTTCCGGCTCGTCTTCATCCACCCTGACTTTCAGGCGCAGGCGTTTGCGGCCGGCTAGTGAGACGAGGTTGTACATCACCTCGAACCGATCGTCCTCGGTGAAGCGGTCGATCCCACCCAGATCCGAGAGATAATCGAAGTTGCATTCCTCTTTGAGATACCGGCAAACGTCCAGTAACCGGGCCTTTGAAACGAGCACGGTTCGCTCTCCGGCATAGATCGGCAGCGGACTGACGTCATCCCCGAAGCGCTCTACAAGGTCATCGACCACCTCTGGAATGTTGGTAGACGTTTTTGCCAGCGGATTCGGCTCGTCATCTCCCGGCCGGTCGACCGGCGTAAAGTGGAATTTCAGGTCCTCTCGCATGAATCTAGGCTTGGTTTCTCAGTGTCCGGGCAGCTTCGGATCGGCATCTACCTTGATCGAGTGCTCATTGCGGACGATCTCCTGGATTTCCATAACCGCGTGCGCGACCGCTTCCGGTCGCGGCGGACATCCCGGTATGTAGACGTCGACCGGGAGAAAGTTGTCGACGCCCTGCACGACACCGTAGCAGCGGTGCATGCCGCCGGTGGAGGCGCAGGCGCCCATCGCGATGCACCACTTGG
>CAZIIP010000032.1:0-16859 GCA_964539455.1 uncultured Rhodothermales bacterium | reverse complement strand
AGAATACTACCGGCAAAAAGATGTGGTGTCACGTAGTCGAGCTCTTCCGTTCCGGCGAACTCACCACCGATACGCAACAGAGGAAGGGCAGATTTCCACTCGGAGGCTCCAACACGCCGATATGCGACCTCGACAGTCGCATTGCGATTCGCATCACCCGCAATCCGCCACCGGAAACCGATCGCATGTACCGTGGATCGTTCTACAAAAAACTCTCCCGGCAGGGTATCCAGGATTTGGGATTGTGCGCCGCCCGCGGCAAAATATGACACGACTACAATGAGAGGGACATATGCCGGAGACAGGCGGTGGCTACGATCCATCTGAGCGGAGAGCGTGGTATCTGCGAGAATCGCGACAAGATACACCAGTTGCACCAATCACTCATCACAACGCGCCCAATCCATGTGGCACGGATTTCGGCGGCATCATGCAGCCCTTTCGGAAACAGGGTGGTTATTCGACGATTCTCTTGAGCAGATCCCAGTCTTCCCACGCGCCGGCAGTCCCGCTATACCACTCATAGAGACCCAAATCCTTTACGACCGTCACTTTCTTGCTGCGGGTATAGTCGAGCGTCCCTCCCATAAACACGTCTATCCAGACGGTATCGGGCGTCTCAAGCGAATACGACCAGTGCCACGAGTCCACGAAATCCGTGTATGGTGGAAACACAAGACGATCTTCGGTAAAGATTGCATGACGTGTTGCGTCGACGATGATCGTGTCGGCTTCGACGGTACCGTCAGGCTGTAGCTCTTCCGACCTGCCGCGAAGCGTTTCCTTTATGGTAATCCTCTTTATTCCGTCCTCATCCCTCGACGTGTCTGTAACCGTCCACTCAAGAATCGCTCTCGTCTCGTAATTCACCCCGAAAACCGGATTAAACTCTCTGTGTTGGTGAAGAAATCGAGCCGTTTCACCCGGTTCCAGCGGGTAGAAATACAAATTGTTTTCATCTGCCACGGGGACGTATTTCTCTCCCACACCATCACAACCAACCATCGCTATAGCTGCGACGGTTACAATGAGAGCACCGGCCAGCACTTGAGCGTACCGCCGGACATGTTGAGGCGAGCGCGACAGTCGTGCGCGGGCTTGCGTCGGCCCGGTTATGCTGGTCACATCTACCATTTCACTGTTCCTGCTTCTGATGGCTTACTAAGATGTAAGTAGGCCGAATGAAAGGGCTCAGACGTAACAAATTTAAGCCACATTTCAATCCTTTAGGCCATTCTCCCGCGCGGCAGCGTGGAATCCCCAAGAATACGGAGCGGCTACGCGTGCTAGTCTCCTCCTTAACACTTCACTTCCGACGGATGTTGAGGATCACAGTCCGTAAACGCTATCGAATGCACAAAGATCGGAACGACATTTGAACCTCCACCTTGCCGGATCATTCCGATGCTATGAAATATGTCTACCACTTGGATCAACCGTGTGGCATCAGCTTTATTCTCAGGCGCACTTAGCGGTTGCCTCTCCCGTTTCGCATATCCAGGCCGCTACCTGATCGTAAAATTCACGACCGCCGATATCATTGTGAGGCTCATGGTATCCGCCGGGAAGCAAAAGCAAACGTTTTCTCTCCGATGACACCTGTTGATGTAGCTCATGTGCACCTTCAACCAAATTGACTCTATCGTTACCACCGTGGACGATACAAAGGGGCAACACGATGCCGGACAGCCCTTTCCTGACACGCTCCATGGCCGATAGCGATTCTTTTCCCCACCTGGCTGTCACCACATCCTGCACCAGCGGATCGCTACGATACCATTCAACCACGCGTTCAATGCGCGATAGCTGGTGCGGCGCAATGTCCAGCTTGATTTGTAAGAGCGGTAATACACCGGCAAGCATCTTGACCAGTAGCACCTTGGCCCGCCCGGCAACGCCGGACGGTTTGAGCGGCACACCACTTACCACAAGCCCTGAGAGACCTGACTCACCGCTGACGACATACTCCAGTGCGATCAGTGCTCCAAAACTGTGACCGAGCAGGAATACGGGCAGGTCGCGCCGGTTTGCGGAAAGCCTCTCCAGAAAGACGCGCAAATCGTCCCGATACAGGCACCACCGTTCGACATGACCCCGTCTCCCTCCCGATCTTCCATGCCCACGAAGGTCGAAGCCCGCCACCTCAATATTACGTGCCAGACAGGCGGAAACGACCGTCTGATACCGCTCGATGTGCTCACCAATGCCGTGTACAATACCCAGCAGTGCGATCGGTTCACCGGCCGTAGGCCAATGTCGAAATGCCAGTCGCTCGCCGTCAAGGCCTTCCAGGAATCTTGTTCCGACGTCACTACCCATTATCACGACGTTTGTTGGGCCCTGTTATGCCGCTATCCAATCCGGTCAGGAGTTGGAGCAGTTCAGAGAATGCATCCGGAGGTGTTGCCGAGATGACGCGTGGCAGTTCGCGTTCGACAGGCAACTGTAGACGCCAAGCATGTAGCATCATGCATGAATAGCCGATCTGCAGGTCCTTTTGACCGTACAGAAGGTCGCCGACAACCGGATGTCCGATGTTGTATAGGTGAACACGTATCTGATGTCTTCTTCCGGTCATTGGTGATACGCGCAACAACGAATATTCCGGGCCGTCATCAAGTACCCGATAATCCGTTCGGCATGGCTTCCCTCCCACTTCATCTACGGCCACCCGGCCGGAGCCGAACGTCCGAACGGGAGCCGTGATAGTGCCTCGCTTACCCGATATCGAACCGTGAACGAGTGCGAGGTAGTCTTTTCTAATCTGCCGCGTCTCGAACAACCGGCTGAGGTTTTTATGCCTGGCGGCGTTCTTGGCAAAAAGCAAGACGCCGCTTACCGGCTTGTCAAGACGATGAACCACCCAGATGCGCGCATTCAGATACCCTTCAACCATATTACGCACATCATTCCTGTCGGAAGAACGATCCGGGATGGTCGATATCCCCGCCGGCTTGTTGACGGCCACCATCTCTTCGTCCTCATACACCACTTCCGGTGCAGGCCGATCCGTGCTCGACGGTGAATCTCCTATATGCATTCAGGCTCCCTCTATCTTGCCGGCGTAAAGATGTCTTCCGGTATCGTGATATGTCTATCTGCCCGACATCAAGGTATCGTCCGGTTTCGTGATATGTCTATCTGCCCGACATCAAGGTATCGTCCGGTATCGTGATATGTCTATCTTGCCGATTTTGGCCTTTCGACCATCATGCCGGCAACCACCGACGGTACCGTCAAGCGGCGACCCTCATCGCCGCGTAATGCGTCATGCGTCATGCCACTTCGCGCCGTCTATCAACGCGCGCACGGAGCTCGTCAATTTCGGCCCTGAACGATTTCTCCGCCTCGATGAGTTCGTCCGGCGATCCTACGTCGCCGCTAAGCGCTTCAATGAACCGGCCTTCAATTGACAGGTATTCATCCGCGGCATCTGCCAATTCATCTATGATATTTGATGGAATGGAAGCCACTCCGTCGCGGTCGCCGTGCAAGATATCACCCGGATTAATTCTGAGTCCGCCGATCCGGACCGGTACCTGCATGTCCTCAAGATGACCGTAACCATCGGCACAAATTGATCCTCCGCTGAAAACGGGGAAACCGAGTTGTTCTATCCGTTCGAGCCCGCGACCGGCACCGTTGGTGACAAGCCCAACCGCCCCGAATGCCTGGTAGGTAACACACATCAAGGCATCGAACGTGGCCCCAATGGGCTTTTCATCGAGGTCCTGGCAGACCACAATGGGCGGCCCCTGTACATCCTTGAATCGCTCCACATGCTCCTGAATGCTACATACGCCGGTACCGGAAGCCGGCGGTTCTCCGGAGCGGATTTTTGCCGTCGTGGCATAACCGATCGTGGGTGAAAAGTCGGGAAAACACGCCGAGATTCGGCGGTCGAGATAGCCGGTCGTGTGTGGGCGTACGTTGAACAGATCGATGACGTCGCTCAGCGTGGCCGTGTCATATCGGGCCAACCGATCTAGCAGGTGCATGGTTGCATGGCGATGATGGATGGCCCGGTACCGGACCGATTTCGTCGATTTTTTGTTCGGTGGCTGGTTTGTTGGAAGCCGGGTCAGGATTGCAGTAGTTCCTTGACGACTTCATTGACGAGCTTCCCATCAGCTTTTCCGCGCAATTCGCCCATTACAGGTCCCATCACTTTGCCCATATCGCCCATGGATGAAGCACCGGTCCGATCGATAATCCTTTCGACAACCTCTCTTATCTCATCCTTGCCCAGTTGCTTCGGTAAATACGTCTCGATCACTTCCAGCTCTTTGCGCTCGGCATCGGCGAGGTCATTCCGTCCACCTTCTTCAAACTGCTCGATCGAGTCGCGCCTTTGCTTTGCCTGTTTTTGCAGGGTAGCCAGCGTTTGTTGTTCCGACAATGTGGCTTCTCCCCCTTTTCTCTCCGCGATTTCCTTCTCCAGCAGTGCCGCGCGAAGTGACCGAAGGGTTCGTACACGCACTTTGTCGCGTGCCTTCATTGCATCTTTCAGGTCGCTGTCGATTCGCTCCGTTAATTCCATCGTCTTTTTCGCTCGTGCTCAGGTAAGTTAGTTTGCCGGAATCGTATAGACCACCGATACATAGCCCACCACATGATCCCGGTTTCCACAGGTGTCACCCGAATTGGCATAGGCAAGCAACTGCGGACGCCAATTCAGTCGTGCTGCGATTTTCATAAGCAGGGCAATGGGCGCCCGTCCGCAGGCTTCGCCCCGTTTCATCGCTTCCACGTCTCCGCTCAGTATCTGATCGATAGTAGCCGCATCGACGCGTTGCGCCTCTTCATACGGGCGGTTATGGCTGAGATCGGAGCTAACGACGAGTATCGTCTCGTCCTCAGCCGACAATCGTTCTAGAAGAGAAGACACCGCAGCTTCTTGTCGTGACGGCATCCCAAACAGCAACGGAATCAGCTCGAACGTACCGAGAGCCGCTTGGAGAAACGGCAGTTCGGCCTCGAGGCAGTGTTCCGGCCGATGGGCGTCGTCCGCCTGCACGAATGGATCTCCAGCCGCAAGTAGTCGTGCCGTTTCTTCTGAATCTACCGGGATCCTTCCCAATGGCGTTTCGAACTCCCGGGCAGTGGAGAGGCCTACACCCGTTACGGGAACGTAGTGAGCCGGTCCGGCCAGATAAACACTCCGCGCCGCCGGCCGCATCTCTCGCAACGCCCGGAAACTGTGCGCAGCCACCGCTCCACTACATCCATAACCCGCGTGCGGCGCAATTACGGCTTTCACCCTACCCAAGCGTGGTACTTCCGCATGCTTCAGATAGGTCTCTACGGTCGCCTTCAGCTCCCGTTGTCCACCCGGGTAAAACTGATGAGCCACGGCGGGTTTTCGAATGTTGTTATTCTGAGGCTCGGAGACACGCATCGTCAATTCTGCCGTTTTCCTAGGGCCGCCGCAACGGCCTCGTCCCGCTCTCTCAATAGGTCGTCGATTGTTCGGATCATCTCCTGGTCCAGTACCCAGTCTCCCGCCGGCGCGGTTCCCGATATCTGTCCCGGCTTTCGCGCACCGACTATCGCGGACGTGACTTCGGGTCTGCGCAGGACCCACGCTACCGCCAGTTGAGCCAGATTTCTGCCTTGCTCCTTGGCCAACGGATCGAGTTTGTCCAACATTGCCTGGGTGGCGCCAAGTTTGGGTTCGATAAATTCTTCATTCCGTCGCCTCCAGTCATCTTCCGCAAGATCTCGAACCCTCTCCTTGCTAAAGGCACCGGTCAACAACCCGGCCTGCATGGGACTGTACGCCACGACACCTATGTTGTTTTCGGCACAGAACGGGAGGAGTTCTTCTTCGATCTCCCGCTTGACCATACTGTAGGGAGGCTGCAACGAAGCGACGGGATGGATCGCCATTGCTCGCTTCAGTTGCGACACGTTGAAGTTAGAGACCCCCCCATACCGAACCTTGCCCTCTTCAACCAGCCTCGCAATTTCAGTCCAACCCGCTTCGATTTGCTCGTCCGGTTGCGGCCAGTGAATCTGGTATAGGTCAATCACATCGACGTCCAGCCGGCGGAGACTCGCTTCCACTTCTGCACGGACACTATCAGCCGTCAATCGGGGATATACTTTCAGGTCTGCCGGGTCGTCCCAAACGCGGCCGCATTTCGTAGCGATCGTGAGCCGGTCTCGCCTCCCTTTTATGGCCTGTCCAACAACTTTTTCAGCATGGCCGAGGCCGTATGCGGGAGCGGTGTCGATCCAGTTTATGCCCAGATCGATTGCTTCCTCGATTGCCTTCAGCGAGTTGTCATCGTCTTGCGGTCCCCAACCCCACATCCATGGTCCTCCGATGGCCCACGTACCCAGGCCTACGGTGGTCAGGTTGAGGTTCGTATTTCCCAGTCTTCTGGTCTGCATGTCACCTGTATGATTTCAGCGTGTTCAATACGGGGTGCATTCCGCCGGCTCGTGCCGCGACCCTCCGGCGGTTCAAACCCCTCCTGCAATGTAGCCATTGTCTTCGAGTCGTTCAGCGATTCCACGAAAATGAATAGGAACCGGCACCGACGAACACTACCGAGCCTCTCGAACTCCCGTCCGGAAGCTCCACGCCCGCTTGATCCGTAACCGGACTGCCGGATTCTCTTACGGCGTCCACGCTCACGGGAAAATGTACTTCAGCGCTCATGTTTGCAGGGATGCGCACCGAAAAGGTCACGCCCTCGCGTTTCCGTCGCCAGGCAGCCGCGATATCGCCCCTTATCGTAGGCACCGTGATGTCGGCTTCGTCCAGTGCGGCCAACTGCGGTTTTATCCGTGCAACGCGATAGCCGGGTTCCACCGGTTCGATGCCGAACAGTTTTCGGGGAATGATGTTGGCCGGGGCGCTTCCCCAGGCATGGTTCCAGGTGAGATTGGGTTTGAATGCCTCGTCCCAGGCTTCCGTTGTCATGGTCGATCCGACCCGTAACATGTTTATCCAACTGCGCTTGCTATCGGCCGTCATTAACGCCACCGCATAGTCCGATTCCCCGGCGTCGAACAGGCCCTCCAGCAGAAACTGCGCTCCGTAGACACTGCAGGCCATTTTGCGCGATTTGATGTGCTCCAAAACGGCCGGCAGATGCTCGACCGGAACGAGCCCGAATGCCAGTGGAAACATGTTGGCGTGCAAGCTCGCATGTTCGGTCCCGATGCCGTCAACATACACTCCCCTGCGATCATCGAAAAAAGCACGCTGAAATGAAGCAAATACGGTATCTGCGCGCTGATCGAGCATACCGGCATCGCGATTGCGTCCAAGGGCGGCGGCAAGCTTTGACATCACCCGCAACGCGCGGTAGTGAAACGAGTTGACCACTGTATTAAATGGCATAAACACGTAGCCGTCCCGCTCTCCTTCCGGAGATGGTCCGGCGTAGGCCCCTCTTTCTTCCCCGAGGGGCGTACCCGGTGGCCAGTCTACGATGTCCGAGAAATTGTCCCCTTCGAAATAGATGCTGCGCAGAAACTCAGGAGTCGCCTTTCCGGTCCGCGTGCTGACAAGACCGTCTTCTCCGGCGAGCGTGTAATAGGTCTTGCGCATCAGATCGTCATACATCACTTCTGCAGACTCGAGATCACCCGTATAGAGGTAATCCCACCAGGCCATCAGTACCGAATGCATGTGCCACTCGGTTGGCCATGCCGGATTGTAGACGAGAAATTGATGCGTGTAGCGCGCCACGGCATACTCCCGGTCTACCGAATAATGCCCCAACTGCTGTATGTGCGCGTCCGCTTCATACGGCATGCGCTCCCGATTACCATCTGCATATAGCGCCAAAAACGGCGTCGCTTTCAGCGTATACTTGCACAGGTCCCATATTCGATTCAAGCGTGCATCGGAGCTATTGAAGGAGGACGCTTCGTCGTCGAAGGGATAAAAAAGCGCAAGCTGGACAAGGCTCTCCGAATCGACCTCTGAATCACTCGGTAGTATTTCCACATACCGGTACGGGGTGACTTCGTGAAGATGCTCCGGTAAAATCTGGCTATTCGGATATTGCGCGTGGTGGCGGGGAAGTTCGACCGTATAGTGCCTTTGCCCTGCTTGAACAGGTACCACCTGACGGTGAAAGCCGATGTTGGAGCGACCCGGTTCCTTGTGAACCCGGTCGTCCTCCGTCCGTCGTTCACCCAAAAACACGACGGCGCTGTCTCCCGCAACAGGTCGGGCGACGGAAAATTGAAGGGTGCCGAATGCCGCCTTTCCAAAATCGGCGAAGACGGTGCCGTCGTTTTGCCTGACGACGCGTTCGGGCCTAATCGACTGGAATGCGGGTCGCTGTCGGTTTTCCAATACGCTTGAACCGTCAGGTAGCGTGGCCCACCGGCTCTCGAACGGCCATGACCGTTCTGATTTGTTCGGGCTGCCGGTAAAAAACTGTTGGGGTATGGCCCAGCCGCTATCTTGCCCGTCCGTGTCGAAAGTCCGAACGGTCCACCAGTACGTGGTATGCGGTTTCAGCGACGTGCCTCGAAGAGACACCGCGGTGCTCCGGTCACTCTCGACAAGGCCGGAATCCCATACGTCGGCCCTGCCGGGGACGAGCAACCGGCTTGAAGTAGCAACCAGCAATCGGTAACCGCCCTGCGTGGCTCCTCTCCTGTCGTCGTTGACGATCCAGTAGAATTCAGGCTCCGGATCGGTTATGACTGCCTCATCCGGATAGCGAAGCAACTCTACCATCAGCCCATGAGGGGGTGCCGGGCGGTTGCTGCAGGAACCCAGTAGAAAAGTGGAAAGGAGGAGCAACGCCACCCGCATTGCCGGTATGGATCTCATGATGCCAAGGGGTTTGAACGGCAAGAGTCCGTGACGCCCTCCGTCATTGGTCAGACCGGCCTCCGTGCGCATCATGCAGTAGGCGTTACGATTCTTCGGATTCTTCCGTCCCGGAACGTGATGACTCCGAGTGGACCTGCTGTTGCTTTGCAAAGTGCCGGTAGAGCAACCAGGTCATCCCGAAGGCGACGATAAAAATTGCCGAGGGGATCAAAATGCCCCAAACGTTGATGTCTCCCCTGGGGACAGCCTCCTGCAACAGTGCGAAGATCATGATTGCTCCTCCTCTTTGCCGTGGTGTTTACGATAGGACCGCCACGCAAGAAGCAGCCCCAAGAACGAGGCAAAATAGGCGATCGACATTCCGATTACCGTTGCAAATCCTTGATCCATAGTATCCTCTACGACGTTTTCCAGCGAGCTTTTGCTTCGAGCTCTCTCAAATACTCTTGCTGCCGTTTTTCGTACTCCTCGGAGACTGCCTTCAGCTTTGGATCGATGATCCAGTGCATCAGCCAGGTCAGCAGGATACCTACGGCTATCATAACGAAACCCGACCACATCAGTGCGATGCTGAGCGCAAGGCCAACGGTCAGCAGTACGTAGATGACGGGAGAGATCACGATTACGAGCCAATCCTCCCGCGTCCATTCGTCGGCCTCGAGGGCCGTCCAGTGTCTTCTGATCCACGGCATAAAACGGTTCCTCGCCTAAATCTTCTTTTGTGCGACGGCATCATCGACCATTCCGGCCAGGTCGCCCTTGGGTGTTATCAAGCCCAGTGCTTCGGCTTCCTTACGGACCGGCCCCCAAAATCCGATCGGTCGTGCCATGACGTAATAGTGAACCAGGTGCTCCATCGGTTCGGGTTTGGTCAGAAACGTAACCGGCAGATAGACCAGTGCACCCAGAAGCATCAGCGTCCAAAACTGTGCATGATCCGGCATGGCCGGAATGATACCGAACTCCGGAAGTACCCAAACGACAAGCCAGCTGAAACCGAGGTTGGCGATCCAGGAGGAGAGGTATCCCCAGGCATTGAACCGCCACCAGATCACCTGAAGCACGTTGGGCAACCAGATACCGGCAGCCATGATCCACAAGGCGAATATCAACCAGGAAGTAATCTCTTCCATCATCAGGCCATAAAAGAACGACCCGACGAGCAAAATGAGGGTAGATATGCGCCCCACCCAGACCAACCTTCCTTCTGAAGCCTGCGGATTGACATAATGCTGGTATAGATCTCGCGTCGCATACATGGCACCCAGGTTCAGGTGCGTGGAGATCGTCGACAAGTGGATGGCTAGAATAGCGGCAAAAAAGAATCCGACCATTCCCGCAGGCAAGTAGTCGAACCCGAGCCGGAACCATCCCATCTCGTAGTCCGAAGTCTCGGTCAGATCCGGAAACATGACGAAGAAACCCAGGATGGCAATGGCCCAGACGGAGTTCCGCAGCAGACCCAGCAACGTACCCCACCAAATCGAATAGCTCGCATCGCGAACCGTGCGGTTCGACTGGATTCGCTGTGCCTCCGAGTACCAGTCAATGGTGGTTCCCATCCCGAATCCGCCGAGAATAGCTATAAACATCATGGTTAGAAACCACGCGATCGGGAATTCGCCTGTCCACCACCCGGTGAATGCAAATGGATTCAGCCGATCGCTCTCACCGAGTTCGGCAAGCTTGGCAACGATGCCGGTCGGTCCACCCGCCACACCGATGCCCCAGAACGAGACGATCATAATGACCAGAAATGCGATAACGCCCTGCTGGAAGTCGGCCATGACCACGCCCCAATAGCCTGCCGACAATACATAGATCGCACAAATGGATGAGAACGTGATCAACCCAATCCAGGTCGGCCAGCCGAAGAGAAACTCACAGATGAGTCCCATGGCGATGCCGACCCATCCCAGCACAAACATGTTCATAAAAACCTGCCATCCGGCCATCCAGCCGCGAAGCATCTCCGCTCCAAGCCCATGAAAGCGAATGACATTCCATTCTGCCTGGGTATACGCAAGTGAACGTCTGAAAATGCGCGTCGACACGAACGCACTGATGGCTCCCCAGGCCGAAAAGAACGTGTACCAGATTCCCGACAAACCGTAACGATAGATCACACCGGTGATCCACATCGGCGTATCGGTCGCGGTATGCGTTGCGTAAACCGAGGAGGCCGGCAGCCACCAGAGCAAACCGCGGCCGGCAAGGAAAAAGTCGGACTGCGACCTCTTCCCCAGTCTATAAAACAGCACGCCGCTTCCTGTCATCAGTCCCAGAAAGAGAACGACCCACAGCCAGTCCAGCCAGGTAAAAGTGACATTCATGTTCAATGACGATTACGGGGTGGGAGTAACCGGCCCAATTATACGAACGAGAAGTACAACGTACAGCCATCCGTACGATGAGCGCGTGAACGCTCGTGCCGAATAGTCTTCCGTGTACCGAAAAGCCTGCGTATGCGGCGACACCGGCACTGAGGTGAGGAGGCTCGCTCCCACCCGGTTATTTAGGGCCTGTTCAGAAGACGACCCACCACACCCATGTGGAGATAATGGCCGCACCGACCAGATTCATAAAGAAACCGATGCCCAACATCTGCATGATGGACATACCACGTATTTCTCCGAAGGCAAGTCCGTTGACGCCGGTCGCCGCCGGACTCATAAATGCCGCTGTGCACGATAGCGTAATGTTGAGCAAAACGGGAGCAGTTTGCACACCGATTCCCGCCGTAAGCGGCGCTACCACCGAAAAAAGTGCAATCTGAACGACGGTATTCGAAAGGATTTCCGTGCTGAACGACGTCACCAGGGCGAAACCCAGCAACACCTGCCAGATCGAGGCCCCCTCCGGAAACATCGAAGCCAGGAAGTCGGCCAACACACGCTGCAATCCCAGGAGTGCCAATATTCCCGTGATGATCACGAAAATCACGACGAAGGCAATTCCCCGCATCGGCAAATCGCTATAGCAATCTCTGATCTCGAGAAGCACCTGCCTTGCGTCGGAATGGCCCCAGCGCCCTTTCAGCAAAAATAGCGCGGCAATGAACAACACCGTGAAAGCGACAGAGGACCAAAAAGCCGGTCCACTCCGGTTTGCATGTTGCATCCAGACCGAGAAGCCGATAGAGGACAAAAAATAGATCAGCGTGGCGCCTGCCGCCGCATGCTGATGCGGATGATAGGTCGCGTTTTCACCGAACGACAGCTCATGACCGTCTCGAATCCAACCGTTCGGCCGGTATGCGATCATCAACACGCCCCACGCCGCCAGCGTCAACAAAAAGACCAGGGGCAGCGCCCACAGAAGCCAACGATCAAATGCAAATACTTCCGTTCCGGATACCGGATTAACCAACGTATAGGTAATCAGAATGCCGTTTGCCGGAGTCGCGGTCACCGATCCGATACCACCGATGTTTGAACCGTAAATAAGCGCAAGTGCCAGAAAAGTAGCAACATGAGTGGTGCGATGCGGCGCCGCCTTCTCGAGCGGTTCTCGGAGCAGCACTATCACCGGAAGGAGCGTCAATACCGTCAGCACATTGGGAATGAAGATCGACAGAAATGCCGACGATGCCACCAGATAAAGAATCAGCCGTGACGGCCGCAGGTACCGCTTGCCGATCATCTGGAACACCAGCCACTGGGGCGCGCGTACCTTGATCAATAATCTCGACAGCAGGAACCCGCTGACAAAGAAAATGAGGATCTGAATCTTATCCATTTGCGGGCCGGATGCCGAGGCGCTTACACTGCCGTATTGATATATCAACCGAAGCTAATCAATTGAACAGACCGGAAATAGTTCTCATCGCAGCGCTTGCAGAGTCAAACCGCGTGATCGGAATTGACGACAAGCTTCCATGGCACATTCCCGAGGATCTTAAACGATTCAAACGGATGACGACCGGCCATCCGCTCGTTATGGGAAGACGGACATTTGAATCACTGCTTAACCAGTTCGGTGGTCCACTGCCGGATCGTCGCCATATCGTACTCTCGCGCCATGCCGAACGTGTGGAACATCCGGTGGCGGAGGTTTTCCCTTCGCTATCGGCCGCGCTCGATGCCCTCCAGGACGAAGCGCGTGTCTTCATAGGCGGCGGCGAAGCCGTCTATTCCTCTACGCTTGCGTCGGCCGACCGGCTGGAATTGACGATCGTAGACGGCTCACATGAAGGAACAGCATTTTTTCCGTCATTCGAGCATCTGGTCGGTTCACTGTTCAGGCTAGAGCGTTGTGAGGCGTTTCCTGGGTTCCGATTCGAAACGTACGTTCGCATCTCACCCGGGGAGGATTGATACTCCCACGTCGGACGCACCCGTCGTTTCAGCCCACACTTCGACATACGGTTAGAAAAGGCCTGTCGCACAACTACCCTTTTATTGATGATAACGAGCACATAACATCGCATAATATTTAGATAACAAACAATCTTTATCCTGATAGCGGTTGCTTCCTTGTAGCATTTCAAAACCCGTACATTTCTTTCGGTGGGACAGGGGATTCGGCGAGAGCCGGATCCCCTCACTTCTTTTAGGGCGGTTTGGTTACAGCCAGGCATAGGATGACGCACTTCTCCCGTGGAATACCGTCATTCACTGCGATCGGTCTTTCCTATTATCTGTCTTTGCACTTGCCTATTAATCGTCCCCGCCGCAGTTTTTCTCCATGCCATCATCCAGGAAACAGCCGAACGGAGGCCGAACCGCCCGACGAATCACGCTCGTCGATGTCGCATCCGATGCAGACGTATCCCGGGCTACCGCCTCGCTTGTTATGCGTGGAAGCCCCCTCATTTCGGAGGAAACGACGGAGAAAGTGCTCCACTCCATGGAGAAGCTCGGCTACGTCTACAACCGGGCCGCCGCAAGTCTGCGGGCGGAAAAATCCCATGCGGTCGGCTTGGCGGTTACGGACATTACGAATCCGTTTTTTGCCGAGCTGGCAGTCGGCATCGAGCGTCGCCTGGATGAAGCGCGTTATACGCTTCTCCTTACACACTCAGGGGAACGGCGTAAACGGCAGCAGGCCTTGCTGTCAATGATGCACGGCTACCAGATCGACGGGTTGCTGCTATGTCCGGCGAGAGGGACGATCGCCAGAGACCTGGCACTTCTTAAGCGGTGGGGATTGCCGACCGTGCTTATCGCTCGTGACGTGCCCAACTCCTCATTGGAATATGTCGGTGCCGATAATTTTTTGGGCGCCAAACAGGCCGTGCAGCATCTTCTTGCTCGCGGCCACAGAAGGATTGCGTTCGCAGGCGGACCATCCCAATCAACAGCCCGTGTCGATCGACTGGCAGGCTACTCGGAAGCCATTAAAAAAGCGGGCATTCCTATTGATGACACGGTCTGCCGCACCAGCGAGGTTACACGGGAAGGCGGACACAAGGCGATCCTGGATCTCTTGCAACTCGAAGACCCACCGACCGCAGCCCTGTGCTATAACGACGTCGTCGCCTTTGGCGCAATGCTGGGCCTTGAAGCTTCCGGGAAACAGCCCGGGGTAGATTTCGCTGTCGTCGGGTTCGACAACATTTCGGATTCCGCACTCTGGCATCCCGCCCTCACAACCGTTTCGATTACACCGGAGCAAATCGCCGAGGCGGCCACTGCGCGACTCGTCGAGCGTATCAGCCGTCCGGACGCTCCCGCTACGAAAACGATCATCCCACCCTCGCTGATTGTGCGGGAATCTTCTTGACTCCCTGCGACAGGGTTTGTACACTTTTATTTGTCATTAGATCGATCTAATCGCCATGTGGTTTTTGTGCCATAAATCCGCTTATGAGAGCGTTTGGACGGGCTAACCCGGGAAATCGGCGACCAAAAACGCACCTGTGGGTTGCATCGATCCTTGAAAACTGAACGGCATTCTCAATGACAGACGATCGTACCATCCGCTGGGGGCTCATCGGCGCTTCCACCATCGCCCATCAGTACGTGATTCCCGCCATTAAGGCGCAACCCGACTGCGAGGTCCTGTCCGTGATGAGCAGGTCGGAGGAGCGTGCTCGGGCATATGCAAATGAGAATGGAATCGCCAAATCCGTCCATCGAATGGATGATCTGCTGTCGGACCCGGATGTCGATGCCGTCTACATCTCCACGACCAATGAACGGCACCGTGATGCTACGTTGGCTGCTGCATCTGCGGGCAAACACGTACTCTGCGAAAAGCCATTGGCACTGGAGGTCCCGCAAGCGCAGCAAATGGTTGAAGAATGCGAGCGCGCAGGCGTTGTACTGGCTACGAACCACCACCTTCGAAATGCGGCCACTCATCGCACGATGAAGCGCCTCGTCTCGGAGGGTGCCATCGGCGAGCCGCTGGCCGCACGCGTATTTCACGCGGTTTACCTCCCGCCTGACCTGCAGACATGGCGGGTAAAAAGCCCGGACGCCGGGGGAGGAGTTATCCTCGACATTACGGTCCATGACACGGATACACTTCGGTTTGTACTCGGCGCCGAGGTAGAGGAGGTAACCGCGCTGGGTGCCGGCCAGGGGCTTGCCGAGTCACAGTTGCAGGACGCGGTCATGGGCGTGATGCGGTTCGACAACGGGATTCTGGCGCAATTTCATGATGCGTATACCATCAAACACGGATTGACGGGTTTTCAGGTCCATGGCACCGATGCATCGCTGATTGCGGAGAATGTCATGACCCAGGATCCGGTGGGACACGTTTCCCTGGTCAAGCTGGGCAATCCTGAGCCTGTTGATCTCGGGAAGGTGGAGGACCTCTACACCTGCGGGGTACGGCAGTTCGCAGCTGCAATCAAAGGAAACGGTGAACCCGCCGCCACCGGTCAGGACGGCGTTCGATCGCTGGCCGTGGCACTGGCCGTCGCCGAGTCGGCAGCCACCGGACAAACCGTTCGGGTTCAGTACCCTTGAAGGGTTGCAAAAAGCCCCACCGGGCTCACACCGAATTCTGTACCGGCAGACGAGCATGCGCCAAAGCAAACTGACAACTCTGGAATCCGCTGCCGCTATAATCGAAGACGGCAGCACACTGGCCATCAGTTCCTCCAGCGGTCTGGGATGCCCGGATCGGATGTTAAAGGCTATCGGAGAGCGATTTGCCGCTTCCGGAAAACCCGAAGGTATCACTGCCTACTTCCCGATTGCCGCGGGTGACATGTATGGAATCGACGGGATCGATCATATCGCACACAATTGCTTGCTGAAACGCGTTATCGGAGGTTCGTACCCCTCTGGACCGTCTTCAATGCCGTCACCCAGAATTTGGGAAATGATCCACGGGGACCACATTGAGGCCTACAATGTACCGAGCGGCATTCTCTTCCACATGCTTCGGGAGCTTGCGGCCCGGCGGCCCGGTGTGCTGACCAAAGTCGGGATGGATACCTATCTCGATCCGCAACGGGAGGGCGGCCGGATGAACGAGGTCACGAAAGAGAGCATTGTCGAGCGCGTTACCTTCGACGGCGACGAATGGCTGTTTTTCCGCGCAATCCCCGTCGACGTCGCAATCGTCAGAGGGACAACCGCTGATGAAGATGGAAACGTGTCGATGGAACATGAAGGGGCCTATCTCGGAGCCTACGATCTTGCACTGGCGGCCAGAAACTGTGGCGGCAGGACCATCGCCCAGGTCAAACGGGTCGTTTCCCGAGGATCAATCGATCCGCAGCGCGTCAGAATTCCCGGCGTTCTGGTCGATCACATTGTGCTCGATCCCGGACAGATGCAGACAACCCAGACGCCTCACGACCCGTCCATCAGCGGCGAAATACGTGTTCCCGACAGCGTATTTTCACTGGCCGAGTGGGGACCGGAAAAAGCGATCGCGAGGCGCGCTGCCATGGAATTGCGTTCCGGCGAATCGGTCAATCTCGGATTCGGCATATCGGCGCTAGTGCCCAGGATTTTGCTCGAAGAGGGACTGAAAGACACCGTCACCTGGGTCATCGAGCAAGGCGCCGTTGGAGGCGTACCCGTCCTCGACTTTTTGTTCGGGTGCGCCGCAAATTCCCAGGCAATCGTACCATCGACGGATCAAT
>CAZIIP010000031.1:16309-16921 GCA_964539455.1 uncultured Rhodothermales bacterium | reverse complement strand
CGCAGTAGTGCGGGAAAGGAATTTCGGATGAATGAGATTATGGAAAAAACCATCGAGTTCTTCGAGAACAAGGGCCCCCGCACCTTCGCCGAGTACAAACCCGTCTCGCGTGGCGTCAAAAGGGCGACTCGCTGTTTCCGGCGAATCATTGCGAGTAGAGAGCGCCCGCATCGCGTTGAAACCACCCACTCCAAGTTCGCATATAGGAGCTTCGGCACCGCCGCACAACATGGTTTTCGTGTAACCCTGGCGAACAAGCATATAGGCGTCGCCAATGTTGTTGTTACCGGTGGCGCACGCCGATACAACGCAGTAATTCGGCCCTTTGAAACCGTTGCGAATCGCGATTACGCCGCTGGCGATGTCCGGAATCAGTTTCGGGATAAAGAAAGGAGAGATTCGCCGGTGGCCGTGCTTGACCAGGCGTTCGGTTTGTTCGTGAAACGTCTGGAGCCCACCGATACCGCTTCCGAAGGCCACTCCGACCGGCTCACGTTCGCTCGGTGCCCAATGGTTGACTCCCGCATCCCGTACCGCTTCTTCCGCGGCAATGACGGCATACTGGCTGAACGGATCTTGTCTGCTCACAGCCTTCCGTTCGATGAAATCGGT
>CAZIIP010000031.1:0-16299 GCA_964539455.1 uncultured Rhodothermales bacterium | reverse complement strand
GGTCGGATCGAAGTCCTTTAATTCGCACGCAAACTGCGTGTCGAATTCGGATGCGTCGAAGTTTATAATCGGGGCGCTGCCGGACACGCCGTCAATCAGCGACTTCCAAAATGCCGGCGCACTGAGTCCGATCGGTGTAAGGGCGCCGATTCCCGTCACGACCACACGGTGTCCTCTCTGATGCATTGGTGCTGGATGTTGGAAATGGCACAGGTTAGAAAAACCCGGCAGATCATGGACAAAGCCCACTCCCTGCCGGGTTTTTGCAATCCATCTGGATTAGGGAAGGTGACTAGGCGTCGATCTTTGATTTCAGATACGCGATCGCATCGCCCACCGTAGCAATCTTCTCCGCATCCTCGTCCGGAATGGTTACCCCGAATGCTTCCTCGAATTCCATGATCAGTTCGACGGTATCGAGTGAATCGGCTCCGAGATCATTGGTGAACGAGCTTTCGGGCGTGACGCTTTCCTCGTCCACACCGAGCTTCTCCAGGATGGTTTCTTTGATTTTGGCTTCCAGGTCGGTCGACATCTGGTTCATTCGATTCGTTTTAAAATCGCAAATACACGCGGGATTCACATTACGTAAACCTCTCCGCAACAAAGGCACGATAAACTACGCCTTCGGGGCTCGGATAGCAACCTGACCCCCTTCCGCGAAGTCGGCTCGTGCATCCAACCGCCAACCAACCGGGCACCCCTCCCATTGGTTCCTTTCGGATATAGCGCTCCAAACACTATCTTTCCGTCTTGTTTAGGAAAAACTGTTTCGCGTCCGCTGCCGACACGTATAAAGAGGTAAACGATGGCCCAACTATTCACTTCCGAGTCCGTTTCGGAGGGGCACCCCGACAAAGTATGTGACCAGCTTTCAGATGCCATTCTTGACCAGATGATCGCCGAAGATCCGGCGAGCCGCGTCGCGGTTGAGTGTCTGGCAACAACAGGGCTCGTCGTCGTATCCGGGGAGGTGACCACCCATTCCTACGTCGATGTGCAGGAGCTCGTACGGTCGGTGATCAAGGAAATCGGGTATGATGACCCGAGTCTTAGGTTCGACGGAGACTCCTGTGGAGTCCTCGTCTCATTGCACCAACAGAGCCCCGACATAGCCGCGGGTGTCTCGGAGGGAACCGGCCTGCACGCCGAGCAAGGGGCCGGCGATCAGGGATTGATGTTTGGCTATGCGTGTAAGGAAACGGAAGCATTGATGCCGTTGCCGATCATGCTCTCACACAAGCTAATGCGGGAGCTCGCACGTATCCGTAAGGATACATCGCTCATGCCGTATCTCCGACCCGACGCGAAAAGCCAGGTTACAATAGAGTATGAAGAAGACGGACGCACGCCGGGGCGTGTTCACACCATCGTCGTATCGACGCAGCACGACGCCGACGTGACACTGGCTCAAATCGAGGCCGATGTGAGACAATATTTGCTACCGCATGTAATGGAGCAACGACTTCTTGATGACGATCTCATCCTGCACGTCAACCCGACAGGACGATTCGTAACCGGGGGACCACATGGTGATACCGGGCTCACCGGCCGCAAGATTATCGTGGACACATACGGTGGCAAAGGTGCACATGGCGGAGGCGCATTCAGCGGCAAGGATCCCTCGAAAGTCGATCGCTCCGCCGCATACGCTGCCCGTCACGTGGCAAAAAACATCGTGGCGGCTGGTCTGGCGGAAGAAGCGCTCGTGCAACTTGCGTATGCGATCGGTGTTGCCGAGCCGGTATCCATCCTGGTCCTCAGTAACGGTACCGGAGTGATCTCCGATGACGCGTTAGGTGCATTGGTTCGGAAGGTATTCGATTTGCGACCGGCGGCTATTATCGAACGTCTCGATTTGCTCAAGCCCATTTACCGAAAGACGGCCGCATACGGGCACTTCGGCGCCGAGGGACGTTCCTGGGAAGCGCTCGATTACGTCGACGTGCTAAAAGCGGAAGCCGCACACCTGGCCTGAACGCTGGTCCTCGCCATCGCCCTGTGGGGGAGCAACTATTCGCATCGAAACCAAAGAGGCAACCTACGCCTACGGAGGATTCCTGGCGGTAGCGGCAGATTTGGCTGTAGCATGCGAAGTCGAAGGTCCCGGAAGTATCCGTGAACCGGGTGACATGCTCATGAATGTGCGGCTGGGTGGCCGGAAGATGGCCCGCATCGACGTGGCCTACTTAACGCGTGTCGTCGGCGCCGACGCGACAAAACCGGGACTCCTGCTCAGCGCTTCGAAATCCGGAAATCGCGTTCCGCGGGTGTTGGTAGAAGCGCTTCTGGAACTGGCCATTTGCCGTCGTGTAACAATAAATCATCCGCAGACGATTGTTCTGTGTATTTACTTTGTCAACCCTGACAATTGGTCGGCTCGAGTCGTCCTGCGTGAAGCCGAGTAAAGAGAAAACAATAGCATTCAGTCAGCCCGCATGACGGCCAGGCAATTACAGGAAAACGGGAGTGGCGCCGGGTGGTTGCGGGAAAGCGCTCCGGGATTTGGTTGGAAAACGGGGCATAATGCCGTCATTCCCTTTTTGCGGGTGGTCATCTTCCTGGCACTAACTCTCGCAGGATTTACCCGCATTGTGGCCCAGGTCGGGCCTCCTCAAGACACGGAGCGTCCGTACCGGCACCTGCGCCATCTTCTATCCGATTTCGATCCCGTTACGCAGTCCGATTATGTCGAGCTGCGGAGCGGTCGTCAAGACCGGGAGGAAAATGTGGCGCGCGCACGCTACCGGATGTCACTTTCCGTACCGGCGGCGACTGCACGCGGCGATGGAACGGCAGCCATTCTCCGTGCACTGTCAGCCGATTTCGGTTGGGACAGCGAGGCCGAAGATCTTCGATTGATTTCTTTGACGGAAAGCCCGGGAGGGACGCACGTTACGTTGCAGCAGACCCTCGGGGGTGTCCCGGTACACGGCAGAGAGGTGAAGATCAACTTCAATCACCAAGGCGAGGTAACAATCGTGGTGAGCGGTTATTCACCACGCCTTGCCTCTTTTGCCGGCAGTTTCGTGCCCCGTGCCGGAGTCACGGCTGCGGATGCCGACCGGGCGATCAGGAACGCGTTGGAAGATTCCGTCGCGCTCGTTTCGGATCTCGAGATAGCGGTGCTGGACGACGAGCCGCCACTGCTGGTCTGGAAAGGGCTGGTTTATCCCAGCCGAGCCTCCGCGGAATGGCTGGTTTTTGTCGACGCGGTCTCGGGAGAAATTGTCAGGATCGTCGATCAGACGGTCTCGCACCGGGACGGTCATACGCATGATGCATCTAAACGCCATTACCGGAACGCGAATCCCGTCTGGTCCGCTGCCCGGCAGCGCTCCGCATCCAGTGCCTTGTCCATTACGGTCGACGGGTCCGGATATGTGTTCGATCCCGATCCGCTCACGTCCGCCGGCGTGCCCTATGGTCCGCCATATTCTGACGAAGAAGATGCGGATACCGAGGAACTCAATGCCCAGCGGAAAGCGGTTACCCTGAGGGATATTACGCTTCATGACGACGGCCGGTACCGACTGCAGGGACCGTATGTAAGTATCACGGGAGAGATCCAAACGATGGCCGGAGGGCTGCATTTCGAACCGCCGGCGGAAGCTGACGCGGGGGGCTTTTTCTATACCCGTTCGGACGACCGGTTCGAGGCGGTCAATGTCTACTATCACCTCGACAAGAGCCAGCGGTATATCCAAAGTTTGGGCTTCACGGATGTCCAGAACGGGCCGATTTCGGCCAATCCGCACGACGGCGCGCACGATAACTCGCAATACTTTCCCGGGGCGAACTTCCTGTCTTTTGGTGACGGAGGCATCGACGATGCCGAAGATGCGGATGTGATCTGGCACGAGTACGGTCACGCCGTTCTGGAGGCCGGATCGCCCGGACTGCGGGGCAACCCGGAGGGGAAATCCTTGCACGAAGGCTGGGCCGATTACTGGGCCGTATCTCATCGCCGTGAGCTGTTCGAAACCGGACAAGTACCCGACGGCGACTGGCGCCGGCTGTTTCCCTGGGACGGCAATAACCATGCGGTATCCTGGTTTGGCCGCACGATCATCGCAGAAGGTGAATTTAGCGGAGATATTCCCGATCTCTACACGCCGGGGGTTCACTGGGCGGGCTCGGTGATGGAGATCTACGATGTAGTGGGGAAGGAAGTCTGCGACCGCATCGCGCTGCAATCCCATCGGTATCTGGCCCCGTCCACTTCTTATCGCGACGCGGCGGAAGCGCTCGTGCAGGCCGACATAGACCTCTACGACGGCGCGCACACCAGCGTTATCGTCAGCGTTTTGGGGAACCGAGGTTATCTCAATCCGGAAGATTTCGGTCCGGTCATCTCACACCTGCCGATCGACGATACCGAATCTCTCTCGGAGATCATCCCGGTTGAATTGGACGTGGTATCAGCGATCCACGAGATCGCGTCGGTGCGCATCGTGGTTCAGATTTCTGGGGAGGCTCCGGTGGGAATCGAAGCCCTACCCGTGGGCGGATCGTTGTATGTGGGTCAGCTGAGACTACCGGATAAGTCGTCCGTCATAGCGTATTACGTCGTTGCGACGGACGCCGCCGGACATGAGGTTTATCTGCCCTCCGGCGCCCCGGAAGAACGCTTTGAATTCCACGCCGGACCGGATACGATTCCGCCGACACTCACCGTGCATCCTATTGCCGGGGCGTCTTTGGCCGGGTGGCCCGTCGTAGTCGATATCGAGGCCGCTGACAACCTGGGTGTGGATTCGGTTTGGACCGAGTTCAGTATCACCTCGGGTGCATCCGGCATGCAGCGCCATGAAGGATCTTTTGGTTTAGTAGCCGGGTCGGGTCGCTATGCGGCACCGTTTCCCGTAGACGTTTCAGAACTGGCGGAGGGCGACTCCGTGTTCTACAGGCTATATGCCCGTGACGTATCGACCTCCGGTAATGTTCGCGTCGTTCCTCCAGTGGATGAGCCACCATTTGGATTTCTGATCGGATCACTGGAGATCACCTACGATTTCGAGACGAGTGTAGGTGGCGTTGCGGCAGAGGGTGATTGGGAGCAGGGGACGGTAACCTACGGTCTGCAGCATGCCCACACCGGGGAAGGTGTTTGGGCAACGTCGCTTACCGGGCCCTATGCAGAGACTGCCGGCAAATCGACGATGCAACTTCCGCCCATCGATCTAAACGGCTTTTCGCACGCGTATTTGTCTTTCTGGCACTGGTACGACTATGAACACAACGGTTCGGCAAAACCGGAGGGCAGTATTGCCGGCATTCTCTATGATGGCGGCAACGTCAAAATTTCCACCGATGCAGGGGCGACGTGGCAGGTTCTGGAGCCCGTTGCGGGCTACCCCGGTCAAATCAGCGGGCTTTTCGGTAATCCGATGGGTGGGGAGTCTGCATTCGGAGGCTTTTCCTACGGCTGGAGGCGCGACATATTCGAGTTGCCTGGCGGCTACTACGTGCAATTACGTTTCGACTCGGGCTCGGATGACGGCAACTCGGAAAAAGCCAGGTCCTATGCGGGTTGGGTGATTGACGATGTTCGTATCACGGAATCTGTTCCCCCCGATACCGTAGCGCCTGTCGTGCTTGCAGCGCCCCAGGCCAATGCCGAATATGCGGCATCTTCAGAATCGGACAATCCCTTGGTTGTGGTCCGTCTAAGCGACGATGTAGGTGTCTCCGGCGTCTGGATCGATTATCAGGGATTTGCCGGTGGACGCAACGTTGAGGGTACGGCACGCATGGCGATGAGTAGTACGGATCCGCTTCGCTTCGAGGCGTGGCCGCCGATTCGAGGGAGGGACGGCTTCGATCCGGGTGACGAGATCCGCTTCACCGTACGCGCAACGGATTTCGGCGATCACACCATTACGCTGCCACAGGAACCATCGCAGTTCTACTCAATCCGGTACTTCCTTTCGGAACGCACTGCGCTGCTTAGACATGTCCGCTCGACCGGACCGTGGCAGCGCCATACGGGGATCTGGGACCTCAACGCATTCGAACCGTCGTCCGGATCCGCCTCGCTCGTTATGGACCTGGTAGACGTGCCGTCCAATGCGGAGCGCGTTCATATTGCGCTGAAGCATGAATACGATCTGTCAACGGGTGCGGGAGGAAACCTCAAGGTGACGACAGACGGGGGATATACATGGTCTACCATCCAACCCGCAGGCGATTATCCTGCATCCATGGGTGACGCCGGACCTCTTGCCGGCGAACCAGTATTTTCAGGCTCTACGTCCGGCAGCACCGTTATGTCGACATTTGACATCAGGGATCTTGCCGGGAAGCAAGTCCAGGTTAGATTGGACTTTGCAAGTGAACACGCTGCCGGAGAATCGGAGTTCTGGAGGGTATCTTCGGTGGATCTCGTGGTACGGACGTCTACGTCCACCTCCTTTGATACCGATCTGACGCTGGCACTTCATCCCAATTATCCCGATCCGTTTGCGGCGACAACAACGATTGCGTATACGCTCCCTGAGCAAATGCACGTGCGGTTGGAAGTCATTGACATGATGGGAAGGCGCGTTACAACCTGTTTCGAAGGAAAACAGGAGCCTGGAACGTACACGAGGACTGTGGATGGAGCGAACTTCGCCACGGGAATGTATCTTCTTCGTCTTGCTACCGATGATGGGCAGTTACTCGAGAAACTCGTGGTTGTACGCTAGCAGAGCGGCAAAAGCGTCGGTATCCGTTATTATCGAATCAAACAGAGGACTAAACCAGAAGGAATGGATTACCAGGAAGGTACGTTCAAAGTGCGCGATCTCGCGCTGGCAAAAGACGGTCGCAACCGAATTGATTGGGCGGAAAGCAGAATGCCCGTCTTGATGAGACTGCGGGATGAGTATGCTGAAAAGCAGCCTTTCAAGGGCTACAAGATCACTGGTTGCTTGCATGTCACAAAGGAAACCGCAGTCTTGGTCGAGACGCTGGCGGCCTGCGGAGCGGAGGTGGCCTGGAGTGGCTGCAATCCGCTCAGCACAAACGATGAAGTGGCCGCCGCCCTTGCGGAGGCGGGGATTGAGATCTATGCGTGGCACGGAATGAACACCGAGGATTTCTATTGGTGCATTGAGCGGACAATCGATACGCCGCCGCATACTACCCTCGATGATGGCGCGGATCTCATTTTCACCGTTCACAACAAGTTTCCCGAGATGGCGGAGCACATCATCGGCGGCAGCGAGGAAACAACTACGGGCGTGCATCGCCTTCGGGCCATGGCCGGTGACGGCAAATTGCTCTACCCGGTGTATGCCGTAAACGATGCCGAAACCAAGTGGGATTTCGACAATGTCTATGGTACGGGACAAAGCACCATCGACGGCATCTTGCGCGCCACCAGCGTGCTTGTGGCGGGAAAGAATTTCGTCGTTGCCGGTTTTGGGCATTGCGGGCGCGGTGTGGCCATGAGGGCCAAGGGACTGGGCGCGAATGTGATCGTGACCGAAGTCAAACCTACGGCCGCGCTCAAAGCAACGCTCGAAGGCTTCCGCGTCATGCCAATGGACGAAGCGGCAGCCGTCGGAGACGTGTTCGTTACCGCGACCGGCATGTGCGACGTAATCGTTGGCCGTCATTTCGAGAAAATGAAGGACGGGGCGATCGTCAGCAATACGGGACACTACGATGTCGAACTCAATCTGGTAGATCTGGAAGCGCTCGCAACGGAATCACGCGTGGTCCGGGCAAACAACCGCCAGTATCTGCTACCGGATGGCCGCAAGATCTTTGTGCTGGCGGAAGGCCGGCTGGTCAACCTTGCAGCCGCCGAAGGACATCCTTCGGAAGTGATGGACATGAGCTTTGCCAATCAGTTCATGGCGCATCTCAGGCTTGTTCAGGCTCATGAAAACGGCGATGATCTTTCACCGCGGGTAATCGATTTGCCGGCGGAACTGGACCAGGAGATCGCCCGGATCAAACTGGAAACGCTCGGCCTGGGTATCGATTCGCTCACTCCGAAGCAGGTCGCCTACGAAACGGATTACTCCGCAGGAACCTGATCCAGAGGTCACCTTGTCGGGGCCTGGATAAACAAAGGCCGTACTACTGTCGGTGGTACGGCCTTTGTCGGCATTGGACGTGTGCTACAGGCAAAAATGCCCGCACGAAATCCCACTATTCCTCGTACATGAGGATGTCTTCCTCCGATTTCTCCTTGTCAGCCCATTCCTCCGCATCCGGCAGGGCATCCTGCTTCTCGGTAATGTTGTGGTCCGCCCACTTCTCGGCGAGATATGCATTCCATTCTGCATAATGAGCCCACTCTTCAGGAATCTCGTCGTCGGCGAAAATTGCTTCTACCGGACAGACAGGAACACATGCGTTGCAGTCGATGCACTCGTCGGGATGAATGACGAGGAAGTTTGGTCCTTCGTAAAAGCAATCTACAGGGCAAACCTCAACGCAGTCGGTGTGCTTGCAATTGATGCAGGGTTCTGCGACAACGTATGGCATTTCGGCAGGTGGTTGAAGATGAACATTGTATGCACTCGGAGACCGCTTCTCCGAGATAAGCCAAGATAGGCCAACCATCCCGGAAAACGTAGCATCCCGTATCAAATCGGCGCGAAGGTACGTTGCACGTTCGTCTATCGTAATGGACCGTACCTTTCAGGTGGTTCCGTTTTCCGACCGGAAGATGCCAATCATTTGTCCGCTCTCAGGAAGACTCGAAAAGATCCTGCTCTCCGCCGGGGCGCCTGAAGCCGAAGTGCTTGTAGGCTCGTTGCGCCGCCATGCGGCCACGGGGTGTGCGCTCCAGAAAGCCCTCGAGGATGAGGAACGGTTCGTATACCTCTTCCAGCGTGCCGGCATCTTCACCGACGGCCACCGCAAGTGTGGACAATCCCGTAGGGCCACCGCCGAATTTTTCCATAAGCGTCATAAGGATCCGGGCATCCATGTCGTCCAGACCGCAACTGTCGACCTCCAGTGCTTCCAGGGCATACCGCGCGATGTCGAGCGAGATGGCTCCGTCGCCCTCCACCTGCGCAAAATCCCGCGTGCGGCGTAACAGGCGGTTGGCGATCCGTGGGGTTCCGCGGCTCCGTCCCGCGAGCTCGTCCGCACCGGTATCGGAAATGGGAACGCCCAGAATGGCGGCGGAGCGTTCCACGATCGTCTTCAGCACCGATGCCGGGTAATAGTCATAGCGAAAATCAATCCCGAATCGGCTTCGCAACGGTGCGGTCAACAATCCTTTTCTGGTCGTCGCGCCGATGAGGGTAAAGGGCGGCAGACCGAGTTTTACACTTCGAGCGTTCGGCCCGGTATCAATCACGATATCGATTCGAAAGTCCTCCATTGCGGCATAGAGGTACTCCTCGATGGCTGGAGAAAGGCGGTGAATTTCGTCGATGAACAAGACGTCCCCTTCGTTCAGACTCGTCAGCAATCCCGCCACGCTTGCCGGTTTGTCCAGCGCCGGACCGCTCGTGGTCTTGACGCCGGCCCCCATTTCTTCAGCGATGATGTAGGCGAGCGTGGTTTTTCCGAGGCCCGGGGGGCCTGAGAGAAGCACGTGGTCGAGCGATTCCTTGCGCTGCAGGGCCGCTGCAAGGAAAACCCTCAGATTGGAGGTGATCTTCTCCTGTCCGACAAACTCCTCCAGGCGACGTGGCCGCAATCGCCGTTCGATCTCCTCATCGAGGTGGTTGGGAGTCGCGCTGAGAGATGGATTCTCGCTCATGCAGGGCAAATATTCTGATCGTCCGACGATTCCGAGTAATATATGTAAAAGATATGTACCACCTGGGGGCAGAAATTTTGCTGGTATTGGATATCGCTCCGGATCACGGTAACATAAAACATGATTCCTGTAGGTGACATATTGGTCGCGAACGACATCGCAACCACCTGTTTTGCCTGCGATGTGGCGAGATGCCGGGGGGCATGCTGTACGATTCCGGGTGGTTCGGGTGCACCGCTTTTGGAGGAGGAGCTGTTTCGGGTAGATTCGGTTGCCGCGGTGCTGTTTGATGAGTTGAGACCGGAGGCGCAGGCAGTTATTCGCAAGAAAGGATCGTGGGAGGCGGTTGGGCGAGACGCATATGCCACATCATGTGTAGGTAACCGTGAGTGTGTGTTTGTGGTCTATGAAGGCAGGTTGGCAAAGTGCGCCATTCAGAAGGCACACATGGAGGGCAGAATCTCCTGGATTAAGCCGCTCTCGTGTCACCTTTTCCCCATTCGCGTGAGCCGATTCGGCGAGAGCGAATCAATTAACTACGAGCCTATCGAGGCGTGCCGTCCGGCTATCGACAGGGGACGCAGGGAGCGAAGGCGACTTGAAACGTTTCTACGAGAGGCACTGGTCCGTGCTTTCGGCTCGGCCTGGTATGAGGATTTTCTTGCGGCATGCAAAAAAAAACGGTACGAACTTCGCTATACTGATAAACGATCGACTAACTGATCGGCGCAATCGGATTTCTGGACAATCCTTTCCGAAAAGAGGAGAGACGATCCTGCACAATGTTATCTCCAGGTCTTGGGCAACATCAGCAACTCCAGCAGCGGCAGCAGTTGTCGCCGCAGGTGATTCAATACATCAAGTTGCTGCAAAAGACCTCGCTCGAGCTCGAACAGCGCATCAAGGAAGAGCTCGAAGTCAATCCATTGCTTGAAGAAGGCCTCGAACAGGTGGAGAATCCGATGGAAACCCTCGACCCGGAGGCAGACGGCGAAAGTGAAACGGATGCGGAGGAGGATGACTGGGATTATGAAGACCTGATTCCGGGTGAAGATCTTTATGGATACAAGGCACGGGTAGACCGAAACGACGAAGACGATCGTGTCATCCCTACTCCGTATGTAGAGTCACTCACTGAACAGCTGAACGATCAGTTGGCATTGCTCGATCTTTCGGAGACCGATCGCACGATTGCCGAGCAACTTATCGGATCCATCGACGCCGACGGCTATTTACGTCGCCCCCTCGAATCGGTGGTCGACGATCTGAGTTTCTCCTACGGTGTGCAGACCGACGAGTCCCGCGTTGAATCGGTACTCAAACAGGTCCAGCAACTGGAGCCGGTGGGTATCGCTGCAAGGAGCCTTCAGGAGTGCTTGCTGGTCCAGCTGGAGGTATTGCCGGCCGATACCCCGGGCCGGGAAACCGCCATCGCCATCCTGGAAAAGTGCTACAAGGATTTCACCATGAAGCACTTTCAGAAGATCATGCGCAAGCTGGATCTGGATCGGGAGGAACTCGGAGAAGGATATGATTTGATCCAACACCTTGACCCCAAGCCCGGCTTTGGCGATTCGCAGAGCACCCAGAATTTCATCACGCCGGACTTTATCGTCGAGCGGATTGACGACGATTTCATCATCTCACTCAACCGGCGAAATTCGCCGCAGCTCCGTATTTCGCGCGGCTATCGCAATATGCTCGGAGCACTGGCAGCCGAAAGCAAAAGCGGGAAATTGTCCAAGATCGACGCAGATACGCGGCAATTCCTGAAATCCAAACTGGATGCTGCCCGCTGGTTCATCCAGTCGATCCAGCAACGGCGACAAACGATGCTCAAGGTCATGCAGGCCATCGTCTCGCTTCAGGAGGATTTTTTTCGCCATGGACCCGGACGCCTGCGACCGATGATCCTGAAGGATGTGGCCGAACGGATAAACATGGACATCTCAACCGTCAGCCGGGTCGTAAACGGAAAGTATGTCCAGACGGAGTCCGGCGTGTACGAACTGAAATACTTTTTCTCGGAGGGTGTTGCGACGGAATATGGCGAAGATGTTTCCAGCCGGGATATCAAGGCACTCATCGAGAAGATTATCGAAGGGGAAGACAAACAAAAACCGCTATCCGACCAGCGAATAGCCGAAATACTCAAAGGGCAAGGATTCCAACTGGCGCGCCGAACCGTCAGCAAGTACCGCAAACAACTCTCCATTCCTGTTGCACGTATGCGGAAGGAAGTGATGTCCTGAGCGCCGCAACCGACCAGCGAAGTATACGCAGCTTATCAAACAGTGGACGGAAGACTGCCATTCTGTCGCAATCCACCTGACCGATAGACATTTTCTGCGTTTCCACTGAACAATAAGCCTCGAAGGTCCGGCCTCTCGCGCGCGAGGCGGTTGTGTCAATCATCGTGCGTCCACACGCCACGGTGGCCCTTGCCTTTCGCGCGCGAGGCGGTTGTAAGCAAGACGTTTACGCGAAAGACATCGGATGCCCTCAGGCAATGAAAGCCGTCTGGGATATGCCAAATACTCGCATTATGGCCGGTCCGGATGCGGAAATGGTAGGTCGCTCCATGGAAAAACCGGTCACGTAACAAATTGGCCCGGTATTTGATCCGATCGCTAGGTGACCGAAGATGAATTCATTCATATGTAACCCAAAAGGTATTCAGACATGTATCCTACAACGTCTGCAGTGGCTCATTCGACAGGATTTCTCGGACTGCTTGCACGGTACATATCCGGCCAGATCTCTGACCAGACCTGGCGGGGTATCATGAATATTCTGGACGACGCGAAGTTGGCGCCCGATGAGCGCGTCGCCGTAGCATTTTATCTCAACAAATTTTTAACGCGGCCGCTCGACGAGGCTGTAAAAGGGTGGACCGGAACACGCATGGCGGGCCCGGCGATCCGGAAAAGCGATAATTGCTTGTAACGGACTGGATATTTACACGACTTTGTGCGTAAATGACACGTTATACGTGCTTGCCGCACATGAGAGCCAAATATTCAAGTAAACAGCAAAGCCATCGCAAGGAAAAAAGTATCCGCAAGAGTAAACGACCGGATTCGTGCACAGGAAGTCCGTGTCGTCGATCCCGAAGGTGCACATGGCATCTATACTATTGATGATGCCTTGGAATTGGCCGGGAAACGGGGCCTGGATCTTGTAGAAATTGCACCAAATGCCGATCCGCCGGTCTGCAAGATCATCGACTATGGCAAATACCGTTACGAGCAGCAGAAGAAGGAGAAGGAGGCGAGGAAGAAACAGCACACCGTTATCCTCAAGGAAATACGCTTCCGGCCTCATACGGACAAGCACGATTTCGAATTCAAGACCAAGCATGCGCGTGAGTTTCTGGAAAGCGGGCATAAGGTCAAGGCACGCGTGGAGTTCAGGGGAAGAACGATTGTGTACAAGGAACAAGGCGCTGAGCTTCTCGCGCGGTTCATCTCGGAACTGCAGGATGTGTGCAAGATCGATCAGCAACCCCGAATGGAAGGGCGCAGAATGACCGTCGTGCTTTCTCCACATAAACAGTAGGTCGCGTACCGCGCCGATCCGCGTGTCGTTCGGTTGTCATTCGCGCTTATCTTGTGTATCTTTAATGTTCTCGCTCATTTTCCGGAGATGAAGATCCGGTTCATCGTACATTGGTCGACGACATGCCCAAGATGAAAACAAGCAGTGGTGCCAGGAAGCGTCTCCAGGTCACCGCAACCGGCCGGCTGAAGCGCAAGAAGGCGTTTCGCAGCCACATTTTGACGAAAAAGTCTCAGAAGCGAAAGCGCAATCTTCGCAAGTCGACGGTGGTTGCGCGCGCCGATGAGCAGCGGATGAAAAAGCTTATATAGTTTCCGAGCAGGTGCGAGCCTGCCTATTGTTCAAATAACCGGTAAAAAAATGCCACGAGCGCGCAACAGGGTGGCTTCCCGTCGCCGTCGCAAAAAGGTGTTACGCCAAGCGAAGGGCTACTGGGGTTCGCGCAGCAAGATCTACACGGTAGCAAAACACTCCGTGGATCGGGCGCATCAGTTTCAGTATCGCGACCGCCGCAGGCGAAAACGACATTTTCGCCGGCTCTGGATCTCGCGCATCAATGCTGCGGCGAGACAGAACGGCACGACATACTCGCGGCTGATCAACGACTTGCGGGTGAAGGACATTGCCCTGAACCGCAAGGTGCTCGCCGATCTTGCAGTGCACGACCCGGAAGCTTTTACCAAAATTGTGGAGACCGCGACGGCCTAGTGTCCGCATCGATACCGGTCCGGCACGTAGTCTCCCTAAATTTCCCGCTCCTGCTTCGGCAGGCCTGCGGGATTTTTTGTTTTCGTTCGATCGAGGTCAATGTGACATGACGGAAGTACCAACAACTCTCGAACGCATCCGGGAGGAGATCGAGAACGCCAGTCTGGCGAACGAAGAGGAAATAGAACGGTTCAGGGTGCGCTTTCTGGGTCGAAAGGGCGGACGCATACGGTCGTTGTTTGCCGGGGTGTCGGAAATTGCACCGGAGGAGCGCAAGGCCTACGGTCAGGCAGTCAACGACCTGAAGGGACTCGCCGAGTCCCGGATCGAGGAAGCCAGGGCACGCAGCGTAGCGTCGGAGGCGGGTGAAAGTGGCGGACTGGACCTCACGCTTCCGGGCCGAAAACAGCCGGTCGGCTCCGTGCATCCGATATCGCAGACGCTAACCGCCATTAAGGAGGTGTTCCGGCATTTCGGATTCGAGATCGCCGAAGGGCCGGAGCTCGAGGACGACTGGCACAATTTCACGGCACTCAATTTCCCGCCCGATCATCCGGCGCGCGATATGCAGGATACACTGTTCGTCGATCTCGGCTCCGGCGAGCTGGGGGCATCGATGATGCGCACGCATACCTCTCCGGTTCAGATTCGCGTAATGGAGCGCCAGAAGCCGCCGATCCGGGTTATCGTCCCCGGCCGCGTGTACCGGAACGAGACGATCTCTTATAAGTCCTTTTGCCTCTTTCATCAGGTGGAGGGCTTGTACGTGGATGAGGGGGTGACTTTTGCCGAACTGAAGCAACTCTTGCACCTTTTTGCCCGCGTCCTTTTCGGGGAAAACGTGCGCATGCGGTTTCGTCCGAGCTTCTTTCCGTTTACCGAACCCAGTGCCGAGGTCGACATCTGGTGGGCTAATCCGGACGGGACCGGAAAATGGCTGGAGATTCTAGGCTGCGGAATGGTCGATCCGAATGTGCTATCGGCGGTCGACCTGGATCCCGAGCGATATACCGGATATGCCTTCGGAATGGGAGTCGAACGCATCGCATTGCTCCGCCACAACATCGAGGACATTCGCTTACTGTATGAAAACGACATTCGCTTTCTCGAACAGTTTTAGCGCGATGAGTGGCCATGGAGCATGTTTTGTAACCGCCTAACAGACAGGGACCATGAAAATCAGCTATAACTGGCTGGCAGACTATGTGGCCGTCGAACAGTCGCCGGAGGCACTGTCGGAAATGTTGACCATGGCCGGGCTCGAAGTGGACGAGGTGCGGCATACCGGCCCGGAACTTGAGGGGGTGATCGTTGGTGAAGTGCTTTCGGTTCGACCCCATCCCAATGCGGATCGTCTTTCGATCTGTATGGTGGATGTTGGAGCGACCGACCCGTCGCAAATTATTTGCGGTGCACCTAATGTGGCTTCGGGCCGGCGGGTTCCGGTGGCAACCTTGGGGACGACGCTGCACCTGCCCGATCCTGAAAAGCCGGGAGAACGCGTGCCGGTAACGATCAAGAAAGCCAGGATTCGAGGCGAACGGTCGGCGGGTATGATATGCGCCGAAGATGAGTTGGGCCTTTCCGACGACCACAGTGGCATCATGGTGCTCGACCCCTCGGCACCGATCGGCAAACCGCTTGCGGCGATTCTCGAAGAGCAAAACGGCGGACTGTTTGATGCAGTCATCGACATCGACATCACGCCGAACCGGCAAGATGCAATCAGCCACATCGGAGTGGCGCGCGACGTGGCCGCAGTTTCGGGAAATGCACTGGAAATACCCGAAGTCGACATCCCGGCGGTCGGAGGCGGTATCGACCGGGAGGCGAAGGTGGAAATTCGTTCACCGGAGGGCTGCGGACGGTATGCGGCGATTCTGATCAGAGACGTAACCATAGCGGAGTCTCCTGCCTGGCTAAAGCACCGGCTGGAAACCGTTGGGCTGAGACCGATCAACAACGTGGTCGACATCACGAACTATGTGATGTATGAATGCGGGCAGCCGCTCCATGCGTTTGATTTCGATCTACTGGCGGAAGGCACCGTGGTGGTCGAGGCGACCGCGACGCCGACGACCTTTACCACACTCGATGACCAGGAAAGGAAACTGCCGGCCGGCACGCTCATGATCTGCGACGCCCGTGGACCCATTGCCGTCGCGGGCGTAATGGGCGGGGAGAACTCGGAAGTGAGCGAAACTACGACCAATGTCCTGATAGAGAGTGCGTATTTCGATCCGGCGTCGATTCGCAGGACGTCAAAGCACCTTGGACTGCAAACGGATGCCTCCTATCGCTTTGAACGGGGTGTG
>CAZIIP010000030.1:0-17335 GCA_964539455.1 uncultured Rhodothermales bacterium | reverse complement strand
GCTTCGGCCGTGCCGGAAGCCGACGGTAATTACGCCTGGATCGTCGGTTCGTCGCCGGACAGGGCGGCGGCCGAACAGATGCTCGGAAGGTATACGAATGCCGGCATGCCCGGCGAACTGGTGGAGGCGGTTGTGAACGATCGAACTGTCTACCGGGTGGCGATCGGCAGATATGAGTCCGTCGAAGCGGCAAATGCAGGCAGAGACGCGCTGCCTTCATTTGCGCCGGAAGATATGTGGATCAGAAACATCGGCCCTCCCGGGTAAAAGCCCCCAAACAGTCACACTCAATCAGGAAGCCAAGTGCTCACAATTCAACTTCAGGATCCTACAACAGCCGTTGTTGATTCGGTTCAGATTGCTGCACCGGAATCAATGTCCGTACTGGACATCGCGATGAAAGGCGGATGGGTGATGATTCCCATCCTGCTACTTTCTCTTATCGCTCTTTTTCTCGTTGTCGAACGCCTCTGGACATTGCGGCAGGCAAAAGTGGGAAAGGATTCCGAAGCCATGCTGCAGGTGCGGGACTATATCAAATCCGGCGATATCCGGGGAGGCATTTCGTATTGCCAGCGTCAGAATTCTCCCATTGCCCGCATTTTGATCCGCGGTCTTGAGCGGTTGGGCCGCCCCATTTCCGATATTCAGGACGCCGTGCAGGCAGGAGGGAAATACGAGGCCTATCAACTGACGAAACGAACCGATCTCCTTGCCAGCATTGCCGGGATCGCACCGATGCTGGGCTTTCTGGGTACCGTATTTGGAATGATCAGTGCGTTTCAGGACATTCAAAATCTACAGGGAAACGTGAACCCGAGCGTTCTCGCCGGAGGCATTTGGGAAGCCCTCGTGACCACCGGCGCCGGTTTGACCGTCGGTATCATTGCACTGTTTTTCTATAACTTTATCCTGAATCGTATTCGTCGCGTCATCACTGACATGGAACTCGCTGCAACCGAGTTCATCGATCTGCTTCAGGAGCCCGTGTAAAATACCGGTGCGCGAATAGCGCATTGCCAATCAAACGTAGCCGACCGAAGATGGCCTCTTTCGATTTCTCTACCGGTAACAAGCCGCGAACGTCCTACAGCATGGCGGGAATGGCCGATGTCGTTCTTCTGCTACTCATCTTTTTCCTTCTTACTTCGTCGTTCGTCACCCAGTTCGGAATCCAGGTAAATCTGCCACGCGCACAGTCCGGCGCTATTGCCGACAACCAGCAGGTATCGGTCACGATCACCTCGGACGGCACCTACTATGTGGATCAAGACAGGGTACCCGAGGACGGGCTCTTGAGCGCCATCAGAGAGGCCAAAGGCACCAGAACGGCGGTCGCACTCCGGGCGGATCAGGAAGCACAAATACGGCATTTTGCGGAAGTAGCCAATATCGCAAAGGCACTGAATATGAGAATCTTAATGGCAACCGAAAGGGAGTCCCGCCGCTAACCGTGCCCGTCGATTCTTACCGGTCCATTTCCACACCTGCCAGTTTCGAGATCGCCAAAACAAAAGGCTCTCGATTCCTCGGGGATGCCTTCCCGGTGTCGAACGAAAGCTTCGTCCGGAGCTGCATCGATGAAGTCCGCTTACGCGAGCACGCCGCACACCACCATTGTTATGCCTTTAGGCTGGGGCCGGACGGGCATCTGTCGCGCACTTCGGACGCCGGTGAGCCTTCCGGATCGGCAGGCGAGCCGATTATGAGGGAGATCGAAAGCAGGTCCCTGACCAACACGTTGGTCGTGGTTTCACGGTACTTCGGCGGTACCAGACTCGGCGTAGGGGGACTTGTGCGGGCTTATTCCGCCGCGGCAGGTGCGGTACTCGACGCGGCGGCGATAACCGAGTGGACGCGCATGAGCCGGCTGGGGCTGACGCACGCGTATCCGCATACGGGGAATGTCGAGCGGGTGCTGGAAAAATTCGGCGCCGTCGTCGACAACCGGCATTTTGCCGCGGAAGTGACGTTCGAGATCTGGATTCGGAATGCCGACGAAAGCCGCTTTCGAAGGGCTCTCCGTGATGCTACAAATGGATCCGTTCGTTTTGCGGCGAGTGCGGGCGACACCTACAAGCCCGTCTGACGCGAAAAACGGGTGCTTTACGCATGTATGGGTAGTGATGTGGATGCGAGCCCCGGAGCGGTCTCACATCGCCTTGCGCATGGCTTCGACGGCCAGCCGATCCACCCGATTGTTCAAGGGATCGTCGGCATGACCCTTGACCTTATGAAAACGTACCTCATGCACCTCTGTAAGCTGAAGAAGTTTTTTCCAGAGATCCTGGTTCTCTACCGGCTTCTTGGCCGCCGTTTTCCACCCGCGTTTTACCCAGCCCGCGAGCCATCCGTCGTTGAACGCCCGGGCGAGGTAGGCACTGTCGGTGTAAATTCGAACACGGCAGCGCGTTTTCAGCGCCGAAAGAGCTTCAATAGCCGCCGTAAGCTCCATGCGGTTGTTGGTGGTGTGGGCGCCGGCGCCGGAAATTTCCTTTTCCCGCGTTCCATGTATCAGAAGCGCTCCCCATCCACCGGGACCGGGATTCCCGCTGCACGCGCCATCCGTATATATGATAACTTCGTTCATGCCGCTCGATTGGTGGCCGCGTGAACATATGAAATCTGAACGATGAAGTTTGTCGATTATGTAACCATTACCGTACGCAGCGGCGCCGGCGGCGCAGGTGCCGTCGCTTTCAGGCGGGAGAAATATGTGCCTCGAGGAGGCCCGTCAGGCGGTGACGGCGGTAAAGGTGGCTCGGTAATCCTGGAGGCGGACGAACAACTGAATACGCTCATCGATCTACATTACCGGAGACACCATTTCGCCGGCAACGGCCAACCGGGTCAAGGAGACAACAGGAGTGGGAAAGACGGTGACGATGTGATGATTCGTGTTCCGCCGGGAACGGTTGCCGTCCGGACCGAGGACGGCAGTCAGTTGGGAGAGGTCGTCGAGCACGGCGACCGCCTGGTGCTTGCCGCAGGAGGTAAGGGGGGCAGGGGAAATGCAAGGTTCAAATCAGCTACCAATCGGGCACCGCGAAAGGCCCAACCCGGCGAGCCGGGCGAGGAACGCAACATCACGCTGGAGCTGAAACTGCTTGCCGACGTCGGTCTGGTGGGCTTCCCCAACGCTGGAAAAAGCACGCTCATCTCGTGCCTGTCCGAGGCCAAACCCCGCGTGGCGGATTATCCGTTTACCACACTGGTGCCAACCCTCGGCGTTGTGCGGTGCGAGGATTATCAATCATTCGTCATGGCCGACATCCCGGGCATCATAGAGGATGCCCATAAGGGAAAAGGTCTCGGTCTCCGGTTTCTGAGGCATATCGAACGCAACGCGGTACTTGCATTTGTGATAGCGGCCGATGAAGAAGATCCGTCTGGCCGCTTCGACTTGCTTTTGACGGAACTCAGGGCATACGACGAAGATCTCGTGTCAAAACCGCGAATCGTTGTGCTTACGAAGACCGACCTGCTGGAACCCGAAGGGAAGCAGAAGACGGAGCAACTGGTGGATTCCTTTCCATCCGGGATGACGGTTTTGCCCGTAAGCGCCGTGACGCGATCCGGGCTCGAAAAGTTGAAACGGGAGTTGCTTCGTCTGGTAAAGCACCGGCAAGATGTGATCTAGGAATATAACTGCGGTGACAGGGTGTGGCCGGGTGGACAAAACGTGTCTTGGAACGAAAGACACTCATTGGTCTTTCGATGATTCCGGGTGTAGGACCCGGCAAAATTAGACGACTGATAGCACAGTTCGGATCGCCGCAAGCCGTTGCGCACGCGCCGGATATACGACTTGCCCGGGTCGACGGCATTGGGATGAAAACGGCGGCCGCCATCGCCGAACGGCTGGGCGATATGGATGTTGACGACCAGGTGCAGCGCGCTCGAACAGCCGGCGCCAGGATGGTGACGCTTTGGGAGGAAGGGTATCCCGCGCTTCTGAAGGAGATTTTCGATCCGCCGGTCTTTCTCTGGTACAAAGGGAGGCTACCGCAGCCGGAGGGAAAGCTGGTGGCCGTCGTAGGTACACGCCGACCATCGGATCGGGGGAAGAGAACTGCGCGACACCTGAGTGCCGAAATCGCCGGGCGAGACGTGGTGATCGTCAGTGGTCTTGCAAGCGGTATCGATGCCGAGGCACACCGCGGTGCAATCGACGCCGGCACCCCGACCGTCGCCGTACTCGGATCGGGCGTAGATCGCGTCTATCCCTCATGCCACAAACGCCTCGCCGAAACCATCTGCAAACATGGCGCGCTCATATCCGAGTATGCCATGGGTGCGGCACCGGATGCCGCAAATTTCCCCCGGCGAAATCGCATTATCAGCGGGATGACGCACGGAACACTCGTCATCGAAGCCTACCGAGACGGAGGCGCACTCATCACCGCGCGGCTCGCACTGGAACAAAACCGGGAAGTGTTTGCCGTACCCGGCTCCATATCCAGCCAGGCCGTGGCAGGCTGCCACGATCTTATTCAGCAAGGACATGCAAAACTGACGACCTGCGTAGAGGATGTGATTGCCGAAATTGCTCCGGGGTCTCCCCGTCGAGCGACCGGACCGAAGCCGGATGACCGCAGGATCGGCGAACTTCCAGAAATCGAACAACAGATCCTCGCTTTGTTGGGCGACGAGCCCGTACACATCGATGCGCTGCAGGATCGGTCCGGTATCGACATTTCTACGCTGCTGGTTCACTTGCTGACGCTCGAGTTCAAGGGTCTTGCACGACAGCTGGCGGGGAAACAGTTTTACCGTACGTGAAACCGGTCAATCCGCAGCCGTCAACCGGTGCGGTGGGCCGTTGCGGCCGGTCGGATATGAGTCGTGCAGAAAACCTTCACCGGCCAAAATACTATCTTTGGCCCAAGACACGGTCCTTCCAAACGCAACCAACGAAAAGCGCTCGGTCAGTCGATGGATGTGAAGCCTGCACCCGGAGTACTTCTGATCGCACACCCCTGGCTGCCCGATCCCAACTTTCGAAGGGCGGTGATTTTGCTGTGCGAGCATGATGAAGGGGAAGGTTCGTTCGGATTGGTGCTGAACCGCAAAATTCCACGTCTCATGCGCGAACTTCTGGTCGATTTTGATGCCTTTGAGACTTCGCTTTTTCAGGGAGGTCCCGTACAAACCGACACGCTGCATGTACTCCACCAGCACGCCGATATGATTGAAGATGCTATTTCGGTCACCCCCGATATCGGGTGGGGCGGTGATGTCAATATGATTCGATTAATGGTGGAAACCGAGCACGTGCCCATCGAAACGTTCCGGTTTTTTATCGGCTATGCCGGATGGGGCGTGGGCCAGCTGCAAGATGAGATCGACGAGGGAACGTGGATCCTTCATCCCTCCGACGGGAAGCACGTCTTCGAAACGGATCCCGCAGAGCTCTGGCGGTCCGTTCTCCGGGAAATGGGAGGTGAGTACGCGATTCTCGCCAACTATCCCGACGATCCCCGAATGAACTAGGCCCCGGCAATGCAGATAGAGGACATCAGGCGGGCATTTCCACATACGGCAAACACCATTTACCTAAACCATGCGGCTACATCACCGCTGTCCGTCCCGGTAATGCATGGCATTCAGGCGTACCTGGAAGAACGCCACCGCTCGCACATCGAGAACTTCGGGTCGTTCCAGACCGTCATTCGCAAAACGCGGGAAGAACTTGCCGACTTGCTCGGAGTGACGCCCGACAGGGTAGACTTCAGCTCTAACACCTCCTCCGCGCTCAACATCGTGGCGAGGGGACTCAAATGGCATCCCGGAGACCGGATTTTGATTCCGGGCTGTGAGTTTCCGGCAAACGTCTACCCGTTTATGAATCTGAAAAAGGAGGGTGTGAGGATCGACTTTTTGCCCCACCGGGAAGGAACATTCGAACCCGATCGTCTGGCTGAGGCCATTCGTCCCGACACCCGCCTGGTTACGCTGAGCTGGGTTCAGTTTCTCTCTGGATTCCGGGCAGACATCCAGGCAATCGGCGCCGTTTGCAAGGAGAAAAACGTGCTCTTCTGTGTGGACGGCATCCAGGGACTTGGTGCGGTTACGCTTTCCGATCCTCTGGATGTATGCAACGTGGACTTTTTCGCGTCCGCCACGCACAAATGGCTTATGGGCGCACAGGGACTGGCGTTTTTCTATTGTTCGAGGCGACTGCAGGAACAACTCGACCCGCCACAGCCCGGATGGTTGCACGGTCCGGTCGATTGGGACCGGTTTCTCGACTACGGACTGCGCTTTCATGATGACGTAAAAAGGTTTCGCAGCGGCACCATGAATCACGTGGGGATTGCAGCGCTGCATGCCGCGCTGGGCTTCTACAAGAAGGCCGATCCTGTCGCATGCGAACAAACGGTGCTGCGCCTTGCCCGACGACTTGCGGAAGGGTTGAAAAAAGAAGGATTCCAACGGTATGGTCCCTCCGATACGCGCTCGGGCATCGTAACATGCAAGCATGCGGATCCCGAAGCCGCCGCCGGCCGTCTAGAGGCAAACGGTATTCAAATTTCTATTCGCAATCGAATGCTGCGGTTCTCTCCGACCTGGTATAATTCCGAAGCGGAGATCGAAAAAACACTCGCAGTCCTGACATCCGGCCGCCGGTGAGGCGTCGGCTGAGAGACCCGGTGAATAGTTGGTCATATGAACGATCCCGTCGGGCCACGAGAGCAATACACCATCGTACTCGAGGTGCCACCCGGATACAACAGCCGGGAGCGGTTGGACATCTACATCACGGCATTTGTCGAGAACGCCACGCGATCCCGCGTTGCTGAGGCTATCCGGGAAGGCAGGGTGCTTGTGAACGGAAAGGCCTCCAAGCCGTCGTATCCCGTGCAGGCACGTGACCGCATTGAATGCCATCTGCAGCGAATGCGTCCGGTGGAACTCGTTGCGCAGGACATTCCGATCGACATCTTGTACGAGGATGAGGCGGTGATCGTAGTCGACAAACCGGCCGGGATGGTGGTGCATCCGGCATACGGACATCGGGACGGGACGCTGGTCAATGCGTTGCTTCACCATGTTGGATTCGAAGGCGATCCGGGAAATACCGGGCTTTCATCCATGAACGCCGGAGCGCGCTTTCAGGGGGATCCAACCGTAAGACCGGGCTTGGTGCATCGGCTCGACAAGGACACGTCCGGTGTCCTCGTAATCGCAAAGTCCGATACGGCCCATCATCGCCTCGCCAAACAGCTATCGGCCAGGACCATGGTGAGGCGGTATAAGGCCATTCTGCTGGGTGCTCCTTCCGAGGCGAACGGCCGAATTGAAACGAGGCTTGGCCGAGATCCGAAAGACAGGAGGCGGGTTGCCGTAGTCGAAGAACCGGCCGGCAAGGCGGCCGTCACGCATATTCGAGTCGACGAGGCCTTCCATTGTGCCGCCGGCGTGACATTCAGACTGGAGACGGGACGGACGCACCAAATCCGCGTCCACGCTGCGCACATCGGCCATCCGGTACTGGGTGATCCGACCTATGGCGGACGCAAGCTCGACCGCTGGCAAAAAGGTGCCGAGGCATGGCGCGTGCTGAAAGGGTGTCTGGAGTTGATCGACCGGCAAGCCCTTCATGCGCGCTCACTGGGTTTTGTGCATCCTTTGACGGGGCAATACGTTCACTTCGAAAGCGCACTTCCGGCGGAGATGGTTGCTGTGCTGGACCGGCTCCGTTCACGCAGCGTTTAACGGGTGTGATCCAAAAAACGATCAATTATCGATCCCGGAGGTTAAACAAGCGATAGTTGAATGCGGGCTCCGCTATCTTGCGCGCCGCAACAATCAGGTGCCCGCTATTCGCCCATCGCCGATAAGTCAACCCACCGCAACTGTGATTTCACAATTGATATCAAATGGTGCCCTGGCAGCAAACCTCCCTGGTAGTGACAAGATCGAGGTGATTCGGGGGATGGTCGATTTGCTCGCAGGATCTCCGGAGGTGAATGATCTGGATGCCGTGCTGGCGGCGGTAGAAGCACGTGAAAAGGTATTGACGACTGCAGTGGGAGAAGGCCTCGCAATTCCGCATGCCCGAACGGAGTGCGTCTCGCACACCATTGCGGCATTTGCCAATACGGCGGAACCCGTCGAATTCGGAGCACTTGATGAAAAGCCCGTGCGTTTGGTGTTTCTTCTCGTCGGACCGGAGTCGGACAACGGCAAACACGTGCGTTATCTCAGCCGGGCTTCGCTGCTTTTTTGCAGGTCATCCCTGAGAGCCTCATTGCTCGAAGCAGGTTCGGGCGAGGAGTTGCGTAGGCTAATTGAAAAGGCGGAAACCGAATTGCACTCGGGCTAGCGATCTGCAACGTTTTTGGTGAGCGCAAACCGTTTCAATTTTCGTGAAGCAGTCCTATCGCAATATCAAGGGTACGTTCGATATCCTTCCCATAGACCATTCGGCCGATGGCTCGGAGGTCGCTTCCAGTGCCCAATGGCAATTTATAGAGTCGACGATTCGACGTGTGCTCGGCCGGTACCATTTCGCGGAGATTCGAACTCCCTATCTGGAACCGGAAGGACTTTTTGAGCGAAGTGTAGGTGTGGATACCGATATCGTATCAAAGGAGATGTTTACGGTCCCGCGTCCCAAAGAGACCTACGTGCTCCGGCCGGAAGTAACGGCGTCCGTGATGCGGGCATATCTCCAACACCACCTCGCGCAACAACCACTGGGACAGCGACTGTTCTATATCGGCCCCTGTTTCCGGGCGGAAAGACCACAGAAAGGAAGATTTCGACAGTTTCACCAGTTTGGCGCCGAACTCATCGGAAGCGCGGATCCCCTCGCGGACGCCGAGGTAATTGCCGCAATGATTGCGGTTGTCGAGGCGCTCGGACTCGAAAAGCTCGCCCTGCGGTTGAACACTCTCGGAAGTGGAGACAGCCGCGGCGTATACGTGCAAGCACTCAAGGAATATCTCTCAAGATTCGAGCGCGATTTGACGGAGACGAGCAGGAGACGCCTGGTTACCAATCCGTTGCGCATCCTTGATACCAAAGTCGAGCACGAACGGGAAATTCTGGCGGATGCCCCCCGACTGAGGGCGTATGTCAGTGATGAGGACTTGGCACACTATGAAAGCGTCAAATCCTACCTCGAAGCGCTCGACCTCTCGTACGAGGAAGATCCGCTCCTCGTGCGGGGACTTGATTATTATTGCCGAACCGCGTTCGAGCTCGAGAGTCCAAACCTGGGCGCACAGAGTGCGATTGCAGGAGGCGGCCGCTATGACGGTCTTGCCCAGGCAATCGGGTGGAACGAGGAAGTCCCGGGTGTTGGCTTCGCCGCCGGCATCGAACGGCTTTTGCTGGCCCTTCAACTCCATCATAACGCATTGCCTGCTGCTGCGGCGCCCGACCTCTACCTGGTGACGCTCGGGATGGAAGCCGGCAAGTGGGCATTCGGCCTTGCACGTGATTTGCGTCGTCTCGATATCACGGTAGCCCTCGATGTCCGTTCGCGCTCTATGAAGGCTCAGATGAAACAAGCAAACAAACTGGATGCCCGATATGTCGTTATTATCGGTGACGCAGAGTTGGATGCCGGTGAGGTAATCCTGAAGCAAATGGAAGAGGGCACGCAGCAGACGTTGTCCTTTGCCGGAATTACGGAAAAGCTCGCCGATATCTGTCGGTCGTCATAAATCGGAGCGTCAATGTTCCCCCGGGTCCACCGGGGCCCGCGAAAAAATCCTGCCAAATCATGTTTCCACGTATTGTTGAGTTGCCGTTCGGCGTCACGATTTACTCGTTCGGCTTCATGGTAGCCGTCGCCATACTGACCGCCAGTTGGCTGACGACACTGGAAATCCGCAGACAACAGGCCGCCGGAAACCTCGGAGAAATCCGGACGAAACGCAGGAAAAAGGGCAAGGGGGGGCGGGGACAAAAAGCATCGAAATCCTCCTACGAAACACTGAAACCATCCGATTTCGTCGGCACCGTCACGGTGATCGCCGCCGTTATGGGCATCGCCGGCTCGAAGCTGTTTCATATCCTGGAGAATCTCGATCAATTTGCAGCGGACCCGATGGGTATGATCTTCTCCCGCGGCGGTTTGACGTTTTACGGAGGATTGATCGTGGCGGGCATCTCTATTCTGTATTACTGCAGAAAAAAAGGGGTCAATGCAGCGCTTTTTGCTGACGCCGTTGCGCCCGGATTGATGTTGGCATACGGCATCGGACGTATCGGATGTCACCTTTCAGGTGATGGGGACTGGGGCATACAATCCTATCTAAGCGAAAAGCCGGGCTGGATACCGGATTTTCTCTGGTCGGAGACCTATCCCGACAACATTTTGAACATGACATTGCCCGGTGACGGGGTATACCCGACGCCCATCTACGAGACGACGATGGCGGCTATTCTGTTCGGTGTACTGTGGCTGTTGCGGAAACACCCGTTCCGATTCGGCTGGCTTTTTGGTGTTTATCTGATATTCAACGGGGTCGAGCGCGTCCTCATCGAACAGATTCGGGTGAACAATACGTTCGACCTTTTCGGAATGACGGTCACCCAGGCCGAAGTTATATCAGCACTGCTCGTTCTCTGCGGCATCGTTGTCGTTTCGATTACGAGCAAAAAACGTGTTCCGAACATCGGGGACCAATAGCGCCATTCCAACGTGAGCACCGGCAACCGTTCAGCGGATGAACCCTTCCAATTCAGTCGGATTCGACGTCGTCCCCCTGCTCACCGAAGCCGTCGAGCGTTTGGGTGAATGGGAAGCGGGTTTTGGAGCGTTTGACCGCCATATCGCCCAGTCGGTCGATTACGACCGGCTCCGGAAGTCCCTTGATGCATACACTGCGCGATTGCGAGGCAACTATCCTTTTTTTCATCCGCGCTACGCCGGACAAATGCTCAAGCCGCCGCATCCCGTCGCCATCCTAGGGTACGCAACGGCAATGATAATCAATCCCAACAACCATGCGCTGGATGGAGGGCCGCCCACCGGACGCATGGAAAAGGAGGTGGTTGGCGAGATTGCCTCATCTATCGGTTTCCCGGCCGACACGCTGGGCCACCTGACCTCGTCGGGCACCATCGCAAATCTCGAGGCATTGTGGATTGCCCGCGAAAGCGCCCCGGGAAAGCAGGTGGCCTTCAGTGAAGACGCTCATTATACACATGCCAGGATGGCCCAGGTATTGGGGATGGATACGGTGGTCATTCCAAGCACACCCGACGGTCGCATGCAAACGGGCGCGCTCGAGCGGGAACTCGGAAAAGGCCGGATCGGGGTGGTGGTCATGACGGCCGGATCGACCGGATTGGGAGCGATCGATGACATCGAAGAGGGCATCCGGCTGCGGGAGAAATACGGCTTTCGACTGCACGTCGATGCAGCATACGGTGGGCTGTTTGCCATTCTGGCCCGGGCGGGTAGCACGGATGTTCCGATTCAACCATTGATTGCGATGGAAGCGGCCGACTCCGTTGTGATTGATCCGCATAAACATGGACTGCAGCCGTACGGGTGCGGATGCGTATTATTTCGAGATCCTTCCGTCGGCACCTTCTACAAACATGATTCACCCTACACGTATTTCACTTCGGATGAACTGCACCTGGGCGAAATCAGCCTGGAGTGCTCTCGTGCCGGCGCATCGGCAGGCGCGCTCTGGTTGACATTGCAGTGCTTGCCGCTGGAGGCCGACCGCGGGCTGGGTCCGATTCTTGCCGCAGGCCTTCGGGCTGCGCGTGACTGGTACGACCGGCTGGGGCATAGTGATCTTCTATTGCCGTACACACCACCTGAACTGGACATCGTAACCTTTTTCCCGCGTACGAGCTCCGATACCGTCTCCGCAGTGGACGAGGCCTCCCGAAAGTTGTTTGCACGGACGATGGCGGATGAGGAGCACCCGGTATTCCTGAGTGTGCTGAAAATACCTGCGGAGAAGCTCTGTAGCCGGCACTCCCGGCTCCAACCTGACGTGGTCGCGGCAGGGATACTCAGAAGCGTATTAATGAAGCCGGAGCACGAATCCTGGACGCCCTATCTCCACAAGCACGTCGAGCACCATGCCGAAGCCGTCATCGACTGATCCCGACACACGCGTTCTGGCCGGAAGGCGGCTGGTGCTCGAGGCACTGGAGCGTGACACCGATATCTCGCGCATTCTGCTTCAGCAAAAACTGCAGGCATCGGCACTGGGACGAATTCGTCATATCGCCAACAAAAAAGGAATCCCGGTACAATATGTGCCAAGGAGCCTGCTGGAGAAGAAGGCCGGAGGAGCGGTTCACCAAGGTGTCGTGGCGGAATTGTCCGACGTTTCGTATCGGGTGCTCGAGGAAATGCTGCATGAGATTGCGGCGGATCCGGATACGGTGCGGCGGACCAAGCCGCTACTTCTGTTGCTCGACGGCATTCAAGACCCACACAATTACGGAGCGCTTCTCAGAACGGCGGTCGGTGCCGGCACGGCAGGCATCATTGTTGGCACTACCGGTCAGGCGCCGCTTTCAAGCGCTGCAATCAAAGCGAGTGCGGGCGCCGCGTTTCGCATTCCCATTTCCCGCGTGGACAATCTGGTCGATACGATTAAACAACTGAAAGAACGCGGCTACTGGGTTGTCGGCGCGGATGGGGCTGCCGAAGACACCGTATGGAGCGCAGATTTAAAGAGACCCCTTGTATTGATTCTCGGGAGCGAAGGCACCGGAATCCGGCCAAATGTGCGAAAGGAATGCGATTTGCTCGTGGCGATTCCACTCGCAGGCGACATCGATTCGCTGAACGTCTCCGTCGCCGGCGGCATTCTCCTTTTCGAAGCCAGGAATAGCCGGGTTTCACCGTCCGAAATACGTAATCCAAAATCGCCTTTCCCCAAACCTTAAACGCTTTCAATCTCCTTTCTCCCTAATAAATTAAGGACACATTCCACTATGTCCTGATCCCTATTTATACTAAAAGCGCTTTTAGGCTTTAAAGTTAGGTGGATCGCGATTTTTACCCTGCCTTATAGAGTGCTGGTTATGCCATTCTAGCGTTGAGAGTTTATATTAAAATCTTACTAACGCGCAAACGTACTTCTGTTTAACGATCTCGAAGCCGGAAGCAACGGGCACAGGAAGAAGGCATACGTTCGCGCCACAGGACATGATGTATCACCTCTTTGATACAGGCCTTCTTTCAGGACAAAGGTTCCGTGCTTCGACTCACGATCTCTTGTTTCACCAACTGTTGAGGATACGCATGCGAACGCTACTCTACTCCTTCCCGGCGCTGCTTGCCCTGTCTCTGGCGGCGAATGCCCAGAACGGGAAGATCGCAGGAACGGTTGTCGACCGGGATTCGGGCGAGCCGCTGCCGGCAGCAACTGTGGTGATTGAAGGCACCACGCGAGGTGCCGCGACCGACGTGAACGGCGAGTATACGATACTAAACGTGGCGCCCGGCACCTACGCACTTCGCGCATCATTTGTCGGTTATGGGGACCAGGTGGTCGAAGACGTCGAAGTGAGCACCGGATTCACCTCCCTGGTCGATTTTAGCCTCGGCGCAGGTATTGAACTCGAAGAAGTGGTGGTTCAGGGCGAACGACTGATACGCCAGGATGAAACATCGACTACAACCGTGCTTACCGGTGAAGACATCGAGGCCCTTCCGGTTCAGAGCTTTCAGGAAACCCTGACCCTGGCGGCCGGCGTGGTTGACGACGGGGGCACACTGCACTTTCGCGGCGGACGGTCCTCGGAAGTTGCCTACGTCGTAGACGGTGTGCTTGTCCGGGAACCACTGGACGGATCCGTCGGCGGATTCGACCTCTCCCGCCAGGCCGTGAACGAGTTGCAGGTACTCTCAGGTGGATTTAATGCAGAGTATGGCGAGGCCATGAGTGGCGTAATTGTCGTGAACACACCCACGGGTGGCGACAATTACCGTGGATCCGTCCGGCTGCAAACCGACGGTTACTCGATGGAAGGCCTCGGGAAAGGCGGACCGACCGTCGGCGAAGAACGACCGTTTTCCAATGACTGGGGGACACGAAGGGCGGAATTGACCGTCAGTGGTCCATTGATCAAGGATAAGGTCACTTTCTTTGTGACCGCCGACAGGCGAGACACGGATACTTATTTGAACGAATTCAACGGACCGGAGCGTCCGGCGGTATTCCCGTACTCGGATCTCGTCGGTCTGGATTACCTTCGCCCGATAGATGAGGTTGTAGATGCCGAAGGTAATCCGGTCGACGTTGCCGCGATCGGACTCACGGAGGGCACCACGATATCGCAGTCGATGATCGACCAGCTCGCGGCTGCCGGCGTGGACGTCAACGATACGAAGGGGGCCGTCAGTAACTACCAGAAGCATCACTCGCAGGGTTTGTACAGCGATCGTACGCGAATGACGGCCAATTTGCTTTTTCGACCGGTGCAGGATATCGATTTGAAACTGGGATACAACCTCACCCGGCGGGATTTTAAATCGTACTCACACCTGTATAAGTTTCTTCCCCAGTACAACGCACCGCAGAGCAGGAAGGTAGACCTGTTTACGGCAAAGCTGACGCACCGGGTCTCCCCCCGGGCGTTTTACGAGGTTCGTGCCGCGTTCCACAACAACCGGTACCACAATGCCCTGTATGATGAAATGCTTGAGGCGGAAAACCCGTACCGGTTTGCACGGATCTTCAGTCCGTTTGCCGTTCCCGGAGCGTTCAATACGGAGGGATTGTCGGATGCGGAGGGCGGCAGCAACTACGACTTCCGCGGTTTTCAGGTAAGAAACATCCGCACGGATATTCCCGAGTTGATGCTGCTGGAAGGCGATCTCGGCAAGCCGTACATGCTCGGACGGAACCTGGATATCGACGGCGACGGAACGGTGGATTACCGTGGAGGAGACTTCAATAGCGCCGACCGGCTCTCGCAGGAACTGCTGGACCGGCTCAATGCCTTGAGTGAAGAGGACCTCGAGCGGCTTGGCTTGTCGAAAAACCAGGTGCCGATCCTGTCACCGCCGACGGACTATTTCCTGCAACAGTCGCATACGAAGGAACTGCAACTGGCGCTCAACGGAACGGCACAGGTCAATAACCGCAACCTCGTCAAGGTTGGCCTCGAATTCCGTCAGTTCGACATCTTCGACTACACGGTTTTTGCGAACACGGAGTGGGATCCGACCACGGATCCCGGAGATCCGACGACGCTCACGCGTGATCCGGAAGACGAGACGTACGTCTCCGCCAGGCCTTATCAGATGGCGGCCTTCCTTCAGGACAAGATCGAGTTTCAGAATCTGATCGTTCAGTTGGGTCTGCGATTCGACCTGATCGACGCGGCCGTCAGCAACCTGCTTGGCTACGGTCAGGGCGGCCTGGTCAGACGCGGGGAGGCGACACCGGTAGACGCTGATGCGCACTTCAATGTCAGTCCACGTGTCGGCATTGCTTTCCCGGTGACCGACCGAGCCCGGCTCTCGTTCAACTACGGCCAGTTCTATCAATTCCCCACGTTCGAGCGCCTGTATCAATCGCTCAGGACGGCCACCTGGATACCGGGTACGGGTTATCAGGAGTTGGATGAATTTGGATTCGACCTGGGCTTTGAGTCCTTCCTCGGAAATCCCGACCTGAAGCCGGAAAATACTGTGGCCTATCAGATAGACGGGGAATTCCTGGTTTCAGAAAGCATGAAAGTGGGCGTGTCTCTCTTCTATAAGGACATCTACGATTACATCTCCGTCCGACGGACGGTGGGTGACGGCGGTGTCGCTTTCTGGGTGCTCGACAACCTCGACTATGCGAACGTTCGTGGATTCGAAATCCGGGCCGAAAAAGCGTTGACCAATATTCTGGGCTTCACCGCCAGTTATACCTACAGCCGGGCGTTCGGGAACGCGGATGCATACGACGCGCGATTTGACGAGTGGTACAACAACTCGGTACTGGGATTGATCGCGCCCAGAAATGCGCTGCCGCTTGACTGGGATCAACCGCACACGCTCTCATTCTCCGCGTCTGCTCGTTACCAGGGCATTAGTGCGAGTTTGCTGGGTGTTTTCGGAAGCGGCGTCCCCTATACGCCAACGAGTGAGCGGGGTCGTGCGACCGGGCCGAAAAACTCGGCACGGCAGCCCTGGACCGGCAATGTCGACCTTCGGCTCAACTATACGTTCGAAATGATGGGCAACTCGTATGTCCGCCCGTTTGTCGAGATCACCAACCTGCTGGACAAGAGGAACATCATCACGGTATTCTCGACGACCGGCTCACCGGACTTTACCCTCGATCCGGGCACGCAGTTCGAGGACGCCCAACGTCCATACTACTTCGGGCCGCCGAGGCACGTGGAAGTCGGCGTCCAGATTGGCATCTAGAACCGTGCGGGACCGTAAGGAGTGATCCAAGCGAACGCTCCGGACGGCCGCTGGATGTCCAAACCGAGTCGAACCCATTCGATTTTAGTCAACACAGCATAGAACCCGATGAATAGCCTCAATAATCCTGCCAAATGCCCGCGAGCATTTGCCTGTGCGCTCGTCTTCGCGGTCCTTCTTGCCGCGCCGACGGCCTTCGCACAGAAAGGAATGACAAAAGGCGAGTACCTGGACTATCTCACAAGAACCGGACGCGCATCCGCGCCGACCAGCCATGAAGCGGGTCCGATGATCATGGGAGCACACAAGACCCAGGGACCGGCCGACGTCAAGATCAATACCCTGGACGTCGGAAACGTTCGGGCACGCATCCGGAATACCGGTACCCTCGGTTACGATCGGGACGGTTTTTGCTATGAGTTCCCGTTCAACAGTCAAATAACCTATCGCTGGACCCTGGGACCCATGATCGCCGGTAAACGGGTCGTGGACGGCGAAGAGCGAAAGTTCATCTCCGGCGGAGCGTTCGGTGCCGTACGTGGGACGACCGAAGACGAGTACCGCCCACTTGCCGGATTTGATGCCGGCACCTACGACGCCACCCAGAATCTGGGGATCGCCTTCAGCGACAAGCCCGCCACCTGGCCGGCCTCGTGGCCCACACTAAACGAGACGGTCGCAAACAATGGCGACTACGTGATCAGTGCGGTGGCTCGGGACGCGTTTCTCTCCAATCCGGCCTTCGATCCGATCTCTAGCGGAACCGCAGCAATCGGTCCGTCAGGCTTTCCGGGCGTCGTCGGCGGCGAGGTAAGAGCACCTCGGGAAGCGTACTTCGTTATTACCGACAACGACCCGGCCGAACCCGCAGGACCTATTCCGATGGACGTCCGGGTGGATGTCTGGGGACTGCAGTGGGACGACTTCGTGAACCGGAACTTCATCGTCTACCGGCTCCTCTTTACAAAC
>CAZIIP010000029.1:5444-17426 GCA_964539455.1 uncultured Rhodothermales bacterium | reverse complement strand
TACTCAAGGAACGAGACCTGGGACTCACCTCGGGTCGCCGGATTCTCGCAGAGCTTGTTCCCATCCGAAAGGCATGGCTGCAGATCGAGGAATTGCGGGATCGAGCCGGCGACATGAGCGAGTTGAGCGATTTGCCGGACGATCCTGCCGGCAGGCTGGAGCAACTTGAAACGGATGCGAGAGAGGCCGATGAAAACCTGCTCGCGCTGAACGACGAAATTGCGCAATTAGAAAAGGCCGTAACGGAGTACGAGTCGACCAACCGGGACATCCTCTCCTATCGATCGGAGGTGCGAAGCTGGATCAGACGTACGGAATCGCACCAGGAAAAACGCAAGCGGATCGCAGAAAAGTCCGAGCAGGTGAAACGCCTGGAGACGCAATTGAATGAACGGTTCCCGGTCGTCTGCGGGGAAGCATTTTCACCAGAGGGCGCCGAGCGGATCCGGCAGTTGTCCGGTGCCCAGTTGGGCCGGGCGACGGAGCGGTTGAGACAAACGCTGGAAGCGCTCGGATCGGCACAGGCGGAGAAACGGCTGCTCACACTGAAAAGGAGCGACACCCTGTTCATGGTACTTGCCGCGGCATTTTCAATTGCGTCCGTGGCACTATTTGTGGCATGGTGGCAGTTATCCGGTGTAGCCTATCTACTGGGCGCAGGGGGCGCCCTATTGGCAGGAATCGTTTTCGCGGCCGTTGCCGTCGTGCAACGTTCGCACATCCGGACCGCGGTGGCATCCCTCCGCATCGCAGATCTAAAACAGGAACGGCAAGCGCGGCAGCAGCGAATCCGGTCCATGCTGGGCGACCTCGTTCCACAAGAAGGCGGCGATTCTATAACGCCTGAGGACGTCGTCCCCCTTCTCGCATTGCGAGACCTGGTAGTGTCCTGGCATAACACCGTGAGCGAGGCTGCGGCTCTGACGAAAGAGGTCGATACCGAAACGGCCGCCGTCCGGGGGTTGGCCGAAGCTTGTGGTGTGCCTGCCGAGGGGGAACCGGTTGACCTTCTACTTCGCCTGGACGAGCAGCTACGGAAACAGGAGGCGGAGGAGGTCGAGGTGAAAGGCAAGGCCGAACGGCTGAATGCGTGCCTGTTGGAGAAAAAGAAGCTGAAGACAAGGCAATCTTCTGCGAACATGCAGTCCCGCCGGCTGCGTGACCGCCTTGAGAGGGAAGGTGACGGTGAGCTTGCCAACGGCATTCTCGAGATAGATAAAAGACGTACGGCGTGGTCGATGGCGAGGGAGCAGGAGCGTCGTCTGCGGCGGGAGGCTCCGGATCTGGATGATCGTTTACGCAAAATCCGTGCAAAGGAACACGGCCATGTGGCTTTTCCCGCCGACGATGCAGCACTTGACAGGCTCGATGCGGAACGAGACGAAGTGCGAGGAGAGTTGGGAGAAGTGGAGAACAAACTGTCGGTGAAAGAAGCCGCCTGCAACCAGCTCTACGAGGCGACTTCCGCGGATGAAATCGCATCACGGATTGCGGTAACAGAGCATGAGCGGGAAGAGGTCTGCCGCCGACATGACCGCCTTGCACTGTTGGCATCCATCCTGCGGCTCGCGGAAAAACGCTACCGGGAGTTGCACCAACCGGATGTATTGAAGCGGGCTGGAGCAGCACTGGCGGTGATTACGGGTGGCCGATACGACCGGCTCATGATCGAGGAGGGGAGTCCCCGTATCATGGTTGCATCCGGCGGTTCGGGTGCACCAATGCCTGCGGAGGCGCCGCTCAGCCAAGGCACACGGGATCAGGTCTACCTCTCTCTCCGAATGGCGATCGTGGACCAACTGGACAAAACCCGGGAACGATTGCCGATTATCATGGATGAGGTGTTCGTGAACTGGGACAAAAGCAGGAGAAGGTCCGGAATCGCGCTGCTGGCGGAGATGGCCCGTACGCGCCAGGTGTTCGTATTCACGTGTCATCCCTGGTTTGCGGACGAAATGGCGGAGCGCGCAAAAGCGACAATTATCCGACTTCCGGAAGGGGTTGTCTAGCAACCGACAAATCCGGACTCGACCAGGAGCGGCTTAACGAGAGCGGAGAAAAACGGACGATGTTTTGTCCAGGTACAAATGGCAGTCCGCGTGTTCCTGTAAAAGAGAAGCCGGCAGATCAGGCGTAACCGGGTCTTGGACGGCATCGCGAACCGCAACTGCCTTTCGCGCATCCGGAACGGTACAGACGATGGTGTTCGCGGACATGATCTGCCGCATGGTCATGGAAATGGCGTGGGTCGGCACCTCCTCCAGCGAAGAGAACCAACCTTCACCCAGCTGTTGCCGTCTGCAAGCAGCATCCAGCGTGACCACCTTGAACGGCGTGGTCGTTTCGAAATCCGCCGGCGGATCGTTAAATGCAAGGTGGCCGTTCTCGCCGATGCCGATGAATGCGACATCCACCGTGTGTCCGGATATTTCTTCGTTCAACCGTTTGCACGTCGACTCCGGGTCGTCGCCCGGATCAATAGGTACAAACCTGCCGATCTCTACCGGCAGGTGATCCACGAATCTTTCTTTGAGATACCTTCGGAAAGACGCAGGATGAGCCTCGTCGATACCGATATACTCGTCGAGATGAAAGGCGGTTACAACAGACCAGTCTATATCCTCCGAGGACACGAGCGCATCCAGCATTTCGAATTGGGATGCGCCGGTTGCGAGTACGATAGTGGCAGATCCCTCTTGGACGATCGCCTTTCGCAGCCGGCGTATGCCGCAATTGGCGGCAGCCCGGCCCATCTCGGTTTTTGTGTCACTGATCTTGATATGCATGATCGTACATCCGAATATTCACCGGGCATAAGGGACAGCGTCTGCCGACCGGCGTGCCGCCACCTAAACTACAACAAGCATATGCAGGAGGATCCCGTATACGTGTTAGACGGTTCATCCGGTCCTGCAAGATCCGTTCCGGCGGGAGAAACAAAAAGGGCTCCGACTCTACCACAGACCGGAGCCCTAACAGGGATTTGCCTCAGGTGGTTTTATCCACCACAACCGTTCAAATGATACGTAGTCAATTGTGCGTCGGCTTGCACATACTGCGCGTTTGTGGTCACTATTTGCGCATTTCTGCCGGTAATATGGTTCCGGGACCCATTTTCATGACCGATCGAAGCCAGGCGGAAGGATCAAACGTTAGCGATCGTCTGAATCCCACCTGCGATACGCTCCCGGCGTTGTGCCCATGACTTCCTTGAAGGAGCGAGCAAAATACGAGAGACTTTTGAAGCCGACGGCCCAGGCAATTTCCGTCATATTGCCCTGTTTGCCCTCGATCATTTCGACGGCCCGGCTGATGCGTCGATTTCTCAGCATCCGGGTCGGGGAGAGCCCGGTTTCCTTTTTGATCCGGCGGGCAAACTGGCTGTAGCTAAGGTTTGCATATTCGGCAAGCGCAGAAGGCGACAGGCTTTCGTCGTCCAGTCGTTCATCGATCGCGGCGTAAATATTCTCCAAAAACGGCGAGATGTTCGCCGTATCCGTTCCCTGGGCTTCCATCTCACTGCCGAGACGCTCTCGAAGTCGTTTTCGTGAATCAAGTTGGGACTGAACGACCGCCTTGAGCACGCGGCCGTCGAACGGTTTGGTCAGGTAGGCATCGGCACCGCTTTTGTATCCTTCAATTTCGCTCTCCGGTCCGGATTTTGCCGTGAGCACTATGATAGGGATGCCCTTCAGCACCGGATCGGCACTGATTGCGCGGTTCATGGCATTGCCGTCCATCCGGGGCATCATCAGATCGGCGATCAGAAGATCCGGCAATGCGGATCTTGCCGTTGCCAGTCCTTCTTTTCCGTCTCCGGCTTCAATGACACGGAAATCGGGCTCCAGAATAGATCGGATAAAGGAACGCAGGTCGGCGTTGTCTTCGACGACCAGGATCGTGGTTTTGTCGTCAGCCGCGTCTGCGCCGCCGGTGGTATCCCGCTCGTGTGGCGCTTGCGTCTGGGCGTTGGGCGATACGGCCTCTTCTCTTGCCCGGCTCTCAACCGGCGGATGGCTGATTTGCTCAAGTGGGTCGGGCAAGGTCACGCCGGCTGTGCGTTTCCCCGAAAGCGGCAGCCGGACCGTGAATCGTGTTCCGCCCGACGGCGGACATGCGACGCCCAAGGTACCCCCGTGCAGTTCAACGAGTTCTTTCGACAGAGCCAGACCGACTCCTGCCCCCATGTCTTCCTGTTCGGTGCTTTCAACACGATAGAAGCGATCGAACACGTGGGGAAGATGCTCGGCCGGAATTCCCGGACCGTTGTCGACGATCTCGATTACGGCATCACCGTTGTCACGGCGAGCGGAAATGCCGACGCCCCCTCCGTCTGGTGTGTATTTGACCGCGTTGCCGATGAGATTGGTCAGGACGACCTCGATTTTGCCCCTGTCCAGTACCCCCCTCAGTCCTTCATGGATTCTGAACGAGCGTTTGAGTGATCGCTGGAGCGCGGCCGACTCGAATGATGCAAACGTCGAGCGGATGATTTCGGAGAGATCGTGTTCATGCAGATCGAGACGCAGGCGCCCCGCATCGAGTCTGGCCAGGTCCATTAAGGCGTTTACCAATTGGAGGAGCCGGCGGCTGTTTTTCAGCATTACTTTATGCTGGTGCCGCAACGAGGCGGGTACCTCGCCGTATTCGCCGCTCAGCATTTGCTCGAGCGGACCGGAGATAAGTGAGAGGGGCGTGCGAAATTCATGGCTGATGTTTTCGAAAAATCGACTTTTGGCCTGGTCGAGTTCGGATAGTTTTCTGGCCTGTTCCTCGATGGTCCTTTTATTTTGTCTGGTCTCTTCAAGGGCCTGTTCCGTGAGTTCCTTTTCACGCTCCAGATCCCGGGTGCGCGCTTGCACTTTCGCTTCCAGTGCTCGCTGTCGCTTTAACAGGCGCCTGAAACGAAATCGCACCGCCCCAAAAACAAGAAGGCCTCCGGTTATGAGCACGACCAACCGAAACCAGGCCGTTTCGTAAAAGCGGGGAGGAACGGTGACCGACAGGATGGTCGACGGACCCGCACGGGTGTAGTCTCCAAGGGTGGCCCGTACACGAAACGTGAAGCGACCGGGGGGTACCTGTGTGTAGGATGCAAACCTGCGGTCTACGGTCGCCCACCGGCGATCGAATCCGTCGAGCAGGTATTCGAACCGTACCCGCTCCGCATTGCTGAAGCTGACTGCGGTGAAGTCGACCTGAAACGACCGCATGCCCTTGGGCAGTTCAACCGCGTTCCTACCGGCCGGAATGCGGCGGCTTCCGTCCGAGAGTCCTTCGATGATGACGGGCGGCAACAGGTTTTCATCGGTCAGAACGCCGGGATCGATGTTGACAACGCCGTTTTGGGTCGCAAACCAGATACGGCCCAGCGCGTCGCGAAGACCTGAAGAAGTGCCGCCATTGGTTTCCCTGCTCGACATGCCGTCCGATTCACCGAACACCACGGCATTGACGCGGTTCGATCGGCCTTCTACGAACGCGAGCAGGGCACTTCTCGATATGTAAAAAACACCCTGGTTGGAGCCCATCCAGAAACGTCCGAAGTTATCCTCCACGATTCGGTGAACCACATCGCTCGGCAATCCGTCACTTTCCCTTATGTGGACCACTTTGCGTGGGATTAACCTGCCCGACGTTTCCAAACCCGACGAAATCAAGCCCATAAAATTGATGCCCCCTCCGTGTGTGGAAATCCAGAGCATTCCCTCGCGGTCTTCATAGATGTGTTCTACGGCGGCACTGGAAAGACCGTCGTTCGTTGTGAATGCCTGAAAGGAGCCGTCTTTGTATCGCGACACACCCACACGCTGACCAGCGATCCAGAGGGCCCCGTCCGTCGTTTCCGTGATGTGACGGACAGGAACGCCACCAAATCCGTTTTCCGCGACGAATCGCCGGCGTTGGCCGGATCTTCGGGCGTACAGACCGTCTCGCGTCAGATGCCAGAACGTCCCGTCGGTTGTTTCATACATGGCAAGCACCGGTGTACCGGTCTCGAACCCGTATGGTCTTATTCTCCCGTTGTCCACCCGGAATCCACCGGCGAATCCGTATACCCAGAGGGTCCCTTGCCGATCGACATACAGTTGCGGAACACCCCCGGAAAGACCGGCAACCGGCTCGAACGCCCCTTCTGCCAGCCTCCCCAGAAGGTTGGGCGTAGCAATCCAAACGACACCGGTCGAGTCTTGCGCGACGGCGGTTACGGTTTGATCGGCAAGGGGGTCGTCGATCGAGAGCGTTGTCAATAGTGCGGGCTTGAAATAATGGAGGCCGTCGCCTGCAGCGGCAAGCCAGAGTGCGCCTTCGTGATCGACCGTGGCATGGACGTCTCGCTCGGCCAGCCAGGCGGGATCCGAACCGGACAGTAATCCCGGGCGCCACTCTGCGAGGCGGATCGTCTGAAAAATTGTTGATGCACGCGGCACGTGTGAGCCTGCAGGCGGCGCCACCTCCTCTGCACGTGTGGGTTCGACGTGGCCCAAGAGACCATTCGGCGATGTTACAAAAAAGCCCGCCTCGCCGTAAATCCAGAACCGCCCGCCGTCATCTCTCCAGAATCGTTTCGGGTTGGTCGGTGGCCGAGACATTGCCGGGCTGCCTGAGCCAAACGGATACTCCCGCACGAAATCAGCTGCAAAAACCGCAATCCCTGAGGAGCTGCAGGTCCAAAGTGTATCCGAATGATCGGAGTAGGCCAGAAGCGGTTCTGCCGTCAGCGAATCCGGTGGGGCCACGACGCGTACGGAAGCGCCGTCAAACCGGGCGACACCGTTGCCTCCGATCCAGAAAGTCGAATCGGCGGCCGCCTGAATCCATGAGACGGAAATACCGGGTGGCAGCTCGCCCAGCATCCGCGCTCCGGCACCGTCGTAAAGGAAAAGAGCATCTGTTGAGGAAAACAGAAATCCCTTCGAGGAAGCAGCCACAGCGGTAACCGGTGCGATGGCGGCCGTAGCCGTGCTGTCTATTCGCGTGAACCGCTGCGCGTTGTGAACCACGAGTGATCCGTCGATGGACAGAAATGCAATGGCCTCACGCAAGCCCGTCACCATCTCGACGATACGATTGCTCGTAAAAGAAGGCGTGTTTGAGGTGTCGAAGACGTCGAATGCCGTCCCGTCGTAGCGAATGACCCCGTCCTCGCTGCTCAGCCACAGATACGCGTCGCCGGTCTGCGTGATGCCGTTGAACCGGTAACTCGGCAGCCCGTCTTCGTAAGAATAGGTGACATGCTTGTGGTTACTGATAAAGTCCTGACCCGCCGTTCGCTTCACGCAAAAGAGCAGAAGCGTGCCGGCGAGGAAGGCTGCGGAGAGGATACGGAAGACCGCCGGCGGGCGGTCCGTTTCGGTCCTGCGTTCCCGCCAACCCGTCGTCGACAAGAAATACCGGTGTATTTGAGGACTATATCTCGACACGAATTCAGAGTCAAGGCGTTCGGCAGTAATGACGCCCAACCATCTAGACTTTCAAAATATTGTTATGCGCGATTATGTGGATTTGTTGTTGATTGTTTGACCTTTATATTATAACTAGCTGTGCCGATTATGGTACTATGTTCCGTAGATCTTAACGTGTTCGGCAGAACGGCGGGCAAAGTGGAGGCGCCTCGGGATTGGAAGACGAGGCAATGTGGTGCTTCAGGGAGGAAGCGGCTAAACTTTGACCGTCAAAGGTGGAGACAGGGATGGCTAAACTGGCACGAAACGAATTTACGTTCCGGCTTGAGGATATCAACCACACACTAACCACGCGCGGTCATGGATAAACTAGTTACAAAAATTTCGACAACAGCCGGTTTGCTGGTACTCGTACTGGCTTTCACTCCGACGCGGGCGCTCGGGCAATCGGCCTGCGAAGGTTTGGAAGCTGGAGACGCCTGTGATAACGGGAACCCCTGTATGCAGGCGATCTGTGCTGAACTGGTTCCCAGCATGCTGTACTGTGTTACGACGGAAAAGGAGGCTGATGGCACCAATTGCACCGATGATCCGAATGTTGGCTTCTGTGTGGACGGGTCCTGTGACTTCGATTTGCCGGTTGAACTGATGAACTTTTCGGCCATTTCGCAGGGCAACGAAATTATGCTCGACTGGACAACAGCGACGGAAGAGAGCAATGCCGGATTTGGTATTGAGGTGAGTCTGGACGGCGATTCGTTCAGAGAAGTCGGTTTTGTTGCCGGAGCCGGAAACAGCCTTAAAGAGTCAAGCTACACCTATCGTGTAACCCGACTGGCTGCAGGGCTGCATTACGTACGTCTGCGCTATGACGATTTCGACGGTGAATCGGGTTACTCCGATGTGATTGAGGTTCGCAGTGAGGTTCCGGGTAAGTTTGCCCTGAATCCCGCCTATCCGAATCCCTTTAATCCGCAAACAACCATCGGCTTCAGTGTCGATGCAGACATGGATGTGCAGCTTACCGTGGTGAATTCCTGCGGCAAGGAAGTGGCGCGGCTGTTTGACGGTCGGGCGGAAGCACAGGTCGTCAATGAATTCCAGTTCAACGCCGACATACTCCCGAGCGGCACGTATTTCTATCGCCTCGACACGCCTGCAGGGAGCCAGATGCGCTCGATGACGCTGGTGAAGTAAGATCGCGAGGAAATAGTAGTATAAACTGACCATTATCAGGAAGGCCGGATCCGGTATGGGTCCGGCCTTTTTATGACCCGTGATTCGCAGCCCGATTCCCTGTAGGAGGGTAGCATGAGACGGCACGTTTATTCAGCGCTTATAATTGCACTCATGGCGACCTTCCCTGCATCCGCGCAACAGCCGGCTTCCCTCCGGCAGGTGATTGCTCTCAACGGTGAGTGGGAAGTGGCCGAAGGCGGGTTGGGGCAGCTTCCGGACGTCTATGCACATACCGTACCGGTACCGGGTCTGATCGACATGGCACAACCGGAATTCGAGGAGGTGGGACAACCGAGCGACCTGCGGGAAGCCTTTTGGTATCGCCGGTCGTTTGTCGTCGAGGGCGAGATACCGGAAACCGCGATCCTCAAGATCCACAAGGCCAAATATGGATCGAAGGTATATCTGAATGGACAACCCGTCGGAGAGCACCTGCCGTCGTTTACGCCGGCTTATCTCGATGTCAAGCCCTTCTTGCAGGGCGATGGCAAGGACAATGAATTGATTATTCGCGTCGGTGCCGGACGGGAATCGCTGCCGGAAGGTCATCCCACCGGCTGGGATTTCGAGAAATACCGTTATATCCCGGGCATCTACGACGAAGTCAAGCTGATCCTGACCGGTGAAGCCTATATCGAAAACGTCCAGTCGGTGCCTGATATCAGAATTGGGACCGTTCGTTTTGTCATTGAGGTCCAGGGGCCGGATCATCCGGGTACTTATGCCGTCTCCGCGACCGTTGCCGAGGCCGGGTCCGGTAGAGAGGTCGGCCATGCCACCGGATACGCCACTTCGGCTGCCGGCGATCGCGTGGCCGTTGCGGACCTGTCGGTATATATCGACAATGTCCGGCTGTGGTCGCCGGAGGATCCCTTTCTTTATGAGGTGCATGTCGAAACGAGGGATGACGGTTTTTCCACGCGATTCGGCATGCGCAGTTTCACATTTGATCCCGCCACAAAGCGTGCGCTGCTGAACGGAAAACCGTACATCATGCGCGGGACCAATGTCACGGTCTATCGCTTTTTTGAGGATGATGACCGGGGAGACAAGCCGTGGCGTGCGGAGTGGGTGGAGCGCTTGCACAACAAGTTCAAGGATTGGGACTGGAACAGCATCAGGTATTGCATCGGATTTCCGCCTGACTTCTGGTACGACATAGCCGACGAGCAGGGATTTCTTCTACAGGACGAATTCCCGATCTGGTTGTTGGGTGACGCGCCGGAAGATCCGAGAGCAGCGCACATCATCCCTGAGTACCGGGCCTGGATGCGGGAGCGATGGAACCACCCCAGTGTCGTGATATGGGATGCGCAGAACGAAAGTATCACGGAAGAGACGGGCAAGGCCATAGCCGCGGTTCGACATCTCGATCTATCAGGTCGTCCGTGGGAAAACGGATGGGCAAAGCCCCAGAGTCCGGCAGACGCGGTCGAGGCGCATCCCTACCTGTTCAGCCGTGGTTGGCAAGACGATGCTACGCCCGTCTTCCGTCTCTCCGAAATGCCGGGAGTTCCGCGCGTTCCTCGCTTGCGCGATTCCCAGAAAGCCGTGCCGGCATCTATCATCATTAACGAATATGCCTGGTTGTGGCTCACGCGCGAAGGCAATCCGACGAGTATCACGTCGAATTTTTATGAGCGGTATTTCGGTGGTAGCTCAACAGTGGACGAGCGGAGATATTTTTATGCCCGGTCGCTTGCCGCTCTGACGGAATTCTGGAGGGCGTACCGAGAGGCGGCCGGCGTGCTTCATTTCTGCTCATTGGCGTACTCCCGTCGCGGTGATATTCCACGCCCTGAAGGCGGCGCCACTAGCGACCATTTTATCGATATCGAATCGCTGGAATACGAGCCCTATTACGAGGAGTACGTGCGGGATGCCTTCAGCCCGGTCGGTCTGATGCTGGATTTCTGGGATGAAACCATTTCGCCGGGGATTGAGAGCATCTTTGACATATACGTGATCAACGATCTGCCGGAGGAATGGGAGGGAAATGTGACACTACGATTCATGAGCGGTGATCAAGAAATTGTCAGCCGGTCGGTGGCGACCCGTGTCGAACCGCTCGGTCGTGAGATACTGCAGATTCCCGTGCCCGTCCCGGCTGAAGAGGGTGGATATACGCTGTCCGCCGAACTCGTGAACCCAAGAGGAAACAGGGTGCGCAGTCTCCGGGACGTGACCGTTGAGCGAGAGTAGCAGTGGGAGTCGGGCCTCGTGCGATATCTGTCGCCCGATCGACGAAACCGGTACCTTGACGGTGTCGATTCATTTTTCGTCTCTTCTTTCAAATCTTATCCGTGCGCCTGCTGTAGGCGCAATTCCCCGGCCGCACGGTTCTACAAGAATCGCAGTTCTAAGATTGGTATGTGGAATGATTCCTGCAGAAGGGTGTTTGGGGTGATTATGGCGGCGACCTCAGTGGTGCTGTCCTCATTTCAGGTTAGGGCGTAATCCCGATTAAGGTACATTGAGGATGGTGGTGGATGATGTCCTCGCCGGTGCAGACGTGCCCTCCCACGTCATTCGGATCGTGTTTACTGAAGTGTTCCGGGAAGATCCCATCAACCTTGAGTCGGCCGTAATTGACAAGGATAACCCCACTGCAAAACGCACTCCGTAATTCGATTCGCCCGTTCCGGTCTGCTGATGTTACTTTACACCCACTCCATCAGTAGATTTCCCCAGATCAACAGGCGAAGCGGCAATGAAAAGACGAGATTTCCTTCGAACATCTGCATTTGCGGCAGGAACGGCCGGATTGAACGCCGGCATACTGCGCGAGCAAGACGCAGACGGCTACCATGAATCTGCCACGGCTCGACAGATAGAAACCCCGCTGGACCAGAGTTTGCCGCTGCGTTTTCGTCAGGTTCATCTGGATTTCCACACAAGCGGCCACATACCCGAAGTCGGTGCGGACTTTGATCCGGAACGCTTTGCCGACACCTTGGTCAACGCCGACGTCAATTCGGTAACGCTCTTCGGCAGGTGCCATCACGGATACATTTATCACGAAACGGACAAATTTCCCGAGCGACGGCATCCTAATGCCGCTTTCCCGAAGCTGCTCGAGGCACAGATCGAAGCGTGTAACCGACGCAACATTCGCACGCCGATCTATGTCACCGTTCAGTGGGACGAGTTTACCGCCCGCGAACATCCCGAGTGGCTGATGCGCGACGAGGAGGGCAGGCCTTTCGGCAATGCCGTCTTCGAGCCGGGCTTCTACGAGCACCTTTGCGTGCACACTCCATACATCGACTTCCTGAAGCGCTATCTCGCCGAATTATTCGAGAAGGTGCCTGTGCACGGGCTGTTTCTGGACATTCAT
>CAZIIP010000029.1:1044-5434 GCA_964539455.1 uncultured Rhodothermales bacterium | reverse complement strand
CTATCCCAATGCAAATGAGGCCTGTCTGGCCGGAATGCGCGCAAAAGGACTGGACGCGAGCAGGCCCGAGGTTCGGTATGCCTACTACAAACAGGTAATGGCCGACTACAAAGAGGATCTGACTGCCTTTATCCGAAAACTCGATTCGGACTGCACCATTTTCTATAATGGCGGCCATGTGGGTCCGTCGATCCGTGATGGATTGGCGGCCTATACCCATCTGGAACTCGAGTCGCTGCCGTCCGGAGGCTGGGGCTACCTGCACTTCCCGCTCACCTCAAGGTATGCGCGGACGCTCGGTAAAGATGTGATGGGGATGACGGGCAGATTTCACACGGCCTGGGGCGATTTCCACTCGCTGAAGAACCGTGCGGCACTGGAATTCGAATGTTTTACTATGCTGGCGTTGAATGCAAAGTGCTCGATCGGAGATCAGCTTCATCCGAGCGGTGTCATGGATGAAGCGACTTATGACCTGATCGGATCGGTCTATGAACAGGTTGCAGAGAAGGAAGCCTGGTGTGCAGGGGCGAATGCCGTTGCCGATATCGGTGTGTTGAGTACTGAGGAGCAGTCGTTGAGGGGCACGGTTGGGGAAGCGGAACGGACTCCCCGATCGATGATGGGTATCGTGCGCATGCTGCAGGAGGGCAAGCACCAGTTTGATGTGTTGGACAGCAAGAGCGATTTCAGCCCGTATAAGCTGTTGGTCTTGCCGGATGCGATCCATTTGGACGAGAATCTTGCGTCCAAACTTAAGACGTACGCCGACCATGGGGGAGCGATCATCGCCTCGTATCGCTCGGGCTTGAATCTCGCCGGGGATCAATTTGCCAGTCCACTCTTCGGCATCGAACTGGTTGGCGAAGCCCCGTATAGCCCCGACTTTCTGGCCCCGGATGGTTCGGGCCTCGGTGCCGGTTTGCCCGCTACCGAGCTGGTAATGTACATGCAGGGCATGGAGGTAGAAGCGACAACGGCGGAGGCGCTTCTCATGGCGAACGTTCCCTATTTCAACCGCACGTGGGAGCATTTCAGTTCGCATCGCCACACGCCTTCAACCGGCCGGGAGGGCTATCCGGCGGCTACGAGGAACGGCCACGTGATCTACTTTATGCACCCGCTGTTTACACAGTATGCCGCCAACGCGCCACGGTGGTGCCGGGAGGTCTTTTTAAATGCCGTAAATCTTCTGCTCCCGGATCCGGCGGTTCGCCTGCCCGGTGCACCCTCGGCCATGTTGGCTATGTTGAATGAGCAGCCCGACGAAGGACGACGCGTGCTCCACCTTTTGCACTACGTGCCCGAACGTCGGGGTGCGGCTTTTGATGTCGTCGAGGACGTGCTTCCGGTGCGCGACGTCCAAGTGAGTGTTCGCGCGCCTGAACGTGTTCGCCGGGTGATGGCAGTTCCACAGGGCGAGAGGATACGCTTTGATCAACAGGAGGGACGCATTTCATTTGTCGTACCACGTGTGGAAGGGCATCAGATGATAGAGGTGGGAATCTGAGAATTGCGGATTGCGATTGACGTAATTCGAAAGCCGGAATAAGTAACGCAGCTGTTCGTGTATCGCCGTTCGGTCCGATAGTGCTGATGTCTCCTATTCGGAATACGCCGTTCGAAATCCGGTATACCGAATGGAAACCTTCATCTTGTCGCTTGTGTTTGGTCATGTCGTTGCCCCAACATTAATTAGTTATCGCAGGGTCAACCGCCCGCGCCATCATGCTGCAGCCAAGACACGCTCGTCCGGCCATTCCGACAGGTGCCATTGTTGCGCTGTGCTTTTCCGCCACTGCTATGGCACAATCGACTACAACATGGGATCTCGACAACTTCAGGTGGCAGAATCGTGTCCTGATCGTATTCTCGTCCGCTCCGGATACGCCTTCGGCAAGGAAACTTGTTCAGGCTACGCAACGACAGAAGGATGCGTTTGTAGACCGTGACATGATGCTGATCGAAGTGTATGCGACCGGTTTCGGCCGAATTGGGATCGATTCGTTGGCAGTGGAAGACGTTCTCGAACTCCGGGAACGTTTCCAGGTCGGGGTCGCGGACTTCGTCGTGGTGCTCATCGGAAAGGACGGAGGGACGAAGTTGCGCGGTGGTGATGATACGACGCTTGACGAGGTGTTCGCTCATATCGACACCATGCCGATGCGGCGAAGAGAAATGCGCAAGAATGACGGCGATTTTCAATAGATTAATGGGACCGATCAACGTAATTAGCGGCAAGATCCCATTTATCGTATGCCATTGCTGATTGCGCCGAATGGTATCCCCACACGCACGCTACCGGTTCCTGCCCATTCAACCAAGCAACTTGCGAATCCATGGATATCGTATTAACCATCATTCAGGTAATCATCGCATTGGGCCTGCTCAACGTATGGCTTGTGCGCTATAACAAGGCAACCGCATATCGTGGTGGGAATGCCGGGAACATGAAGGAAGAATTTGCCGCATACGGTCTTCCCACCTGGTCCGTGGCGGTGGTGGGCTTTTTAAAGGTCGCCTTGGCCATTTTGCTCATCGTCGGCGTTTGGGTTCCGGTACTGACCCAACCGGCGGCGGCCGGTGTCGCAGTGCTCATGGCCGGTGCCGTTCTGTTGCACGTCAGAATCAAAGACCCGTTCAAGAAGTCATTGCCCGCCCTGTCGTTGCTGGTACTTTCCCTTATGGTGGCTGTCCTCTAGGAAGTCACTGGCCGGTACGTTTCGGGCGACATTCTGAGAACTCCTGAAAAATCCGGCGTGCGGTCTTCGCGATTTCATTGCGCTCATCGGACGACTTGCGCGATAGGTTGCGCAACTGAAACGCCATGCGCCGGTTTTCCTTCAGCTTTCCCTCGTGGCGCATGAGGAAGTCCCAATAAAGTGTCGTAAACGGACAGGCATCGTCTCCCACCGCTTTGACCGGATGGTACCTGCAATTCGCGCAATAATTGCTCATGCGCCGGATGTATTTCCCGGTGGCTGCGTATGGTTTGGTGCCGACAATGCCCCCGTCGGCGAACTGGGACATGCCGATCGTGTTCGGGAGGGTCACCCACTCTACGGAATCCACAAAGAGCGCCATGTACCACGCGTGTATCTGCCGGGGTTCGACACCGAAGAGCAAACTGAACAGACCGGTCACCATGAGCCGCTGGATGTGGTGGGCGTATCCGTAGTGGAGAAGCTGCCGAACGACCTGTCGCATGCAGGTCATGTCGGTTTCGCCGGTCCAGTATAGCTCCGGCAGCTCCCGCTTGGCACGCAGCGCGTTCCCGTCTTGATATCCCGGCATATTTCGCCAATAGACACCGCGAAGAAATTCCCGCCATCCCAATATCTGCCGAACAAAACCTTCCACAGCGGCCAAAGGAGCGTGCCCCTCGTCAAATGCCTCAATTGCGCGTTCAATCACCTCCCGGGGATGCACCAGTTTCAGGTTTAGCGCAGTGGATACTCTGCTGTGAAAAAGGAAGGGCTGATCCGTCCACATCGCATCCTGATAGTCTCCGAAGTAGGGCAAACGGTAGGTGACGAAATCATCGACGGCGTCGCCGGCATCCTCCGGCGTAACGGGCCAATCGAACGCTTCCGTAGCGCCGTAAAGGTCCGGGTATCTGTCGCAAACCGCGGCGATGACTGCTTTGGTGGTCGCATCGGGAGCGAATGATCGAGGAGCCCGGACGCCCTTGGGCCCGCTCCGACCGAACGAGCCGCGATTTTCCTTGTCGAAATTCCAGGCATTCCCAATCGGTTTGCCGTCGCGCATGAGCACACCGTATCGCTTTCGCATCTCCCGATAGAAATACTCCATCACGAGCGTTTTCCGGTCTGCCGCCCAGGCATCGAAGTCCTCGTGTGTGGCAAGAAAATGGGTGTCGGGCCGAATATCGGTCGGTATGCCGGCGTCAGCCGCAACGGAGATGATCGCCGGTACCAGATCCTGTCGACCCGGCTCCGTCATGACCAGGCGTGCAGGTTCATGCTCTCGAACGACGTTTTTCAGCAGTTGGGTGAAGGAAGACTGCGCATTGTCGTCTCCTATCTGCTGATACTTTACCGTGAAGCCGCGTTCTCTTAACCGATCGCGAAAATGTCGCATGGCTGATAGAAACAACACCACACGTTGCCGGTGGTTCGGAAAACGGAGAATTTCATCTTCCACTTCGGCCATGGCGATGATGTCGCGATCCGGATCGGCTCCCTCAAACGCGGATCCGTCCGCATTGAGCTGGTCGCCCATGACGAAGATGAGCTGCTTTTCGCTCATTGTTTGCTCCACAAACGACTAACTGACTCCATAGGCTTCAAATCGACACCGATTGCATGAATTACGGGAGATTCCTCTGCACGCACGCGAAGATTACCTCTGGAACAGATTGATTTGACCG
>CAZIIP010000029.1:0-1034 GCA_964539455.1 uncultured Rhodothermales bacterium | reverse complement strand
GTACCGGAATCGGCCGAGGTCGAAAGCCCCAATATTCTGCCGGCGGCCGCCATCCCGCTCAGGAAAGCACCCTCAACGCGTGATTTCCGGCACCAGTCGCCGCAGACACCCAGAACGCGTTCTTCATCCCAAAGAATCCCTGTATCCAGTGGATTTGCAGCCAGGGCATAGCGCCAACGGTGGGTGCTGATGAAAGCAGGTTCAGCCGGAACAAGTCCGGTTGCATCGAAAAACGCTCGAAGCAGGGACCTGCCGGTCGTTTCGGGTTCATCTTCGAGATGCTCCGATGACCATTCGGGAGAAGCGTGGAGGACCCAGGAATCCTGAGCCGGCCGGCCGGGTTTGCTGCTGTTCCGGGCAACCCATGAAAGAGGAGAATCATGCGTGAAGATGCCGGCGAAGGTCAGGTCGAGGGGGGCGTCGAAAGCGGCCATCACCGCCCAGCAGGGCTGCATGCGGATCTGATCGATCTTCTCCCTGATCGGCGACGCACCGGGAATGAGGGCAGCGGCCTGTTCAGGCGGTGTGGTCACGAGAATAATGTCGAACGGACCATAATTCATCGCCTTCGACGTGATGTGCCGGCCTTTTGGGTCAATGGCAAGTTCGGTGATTTGCGTGCGATATCGGATGTCGAGATCCGTTGACAAATGGCGCGCAATCGCACTCATTCCGGGGATGCCCACAAACCGTTGCACGGTTCGTTCTTTGGAAGTGAGCTTGCCGGCCTTCGACACACCGATCTCTCCCTTCCAGATTCCGACAATTCCGTCTTCAATCCAGGAGTCCACGTATCGGGCAAAGCGTGGGTCGCGAACAGTAAAATATTGTGCACCGTGGTCAAAGGAGAGTGCATCTTGGCGGCGGGTTGCCATTCGCCCGCCGGGTCCGCGCGATTTCTCGAATACGGTCACGTCAAAACCGTGATCAGAAAGAACCCGGGCCGCCGTGAGGCCGGACAGCCCTGCCCCGATCACTGCCACAGTGGGCCGTGCGCCCTGTGCCGGTCTCCCGACATATGCCGCATATTTCTC
>CAZIIP010000028.1:0-17471 GCA_964539455.1 uncultured Rhodothermales bacterium | reverse complement strand
GAGCCAAGGGGATTATACATACCACGCACCACGAGGGGTGTGCCGTACGTAATTTACCTTCCAGCTCGCCCTTTGCGCCGAATGGATTTCGGCCTTGCGGCTTCGCGCTGTTTCGCCGACACGGCCGCCGGGAAGACAGTGAGGGGTTTGGCACCGATCGTGTAGCCTAAGGCCGGCAGAGTGCGGAGAATACCTTTGTACCCAGTCACGTTTTCACTTTCACACTACAACACACCCGCACCCCAGCACCCCAGCACAGGCAGGCCGTACTTCTGATCGTAGCCGATGATCTAGGATGGACAGCCCGTACCCCCACACAGGCAGGCCGTACCGTGTGACGTGGTACGATAAACCTCCACACCCCCCAGATTTTCACGCCAACCCTACTCCCCCTCAATCTGCTCCAACATCACCTCCACCGCTCTCTTCAGCTGCGCATCATCCCCTGTGGCGCGATAATCGGGCGGATTCTCCACGAGCACGTCCGGCACCGCCGGACCGAGCTCCATGTTTTCCCCCGTGGCCTTCACGTACCATGCGCGGAAGGGCAGACGGACAAAACTGCCGTCCAGCAGCCGTTGTCCGCCGGTGGAGATGACCGCACCGAAGGTCGGCTGACCCACCAGCTTGCCGATGCCGAGTGTCTTAAATGCGTGGGAAAAGATCTCAGCGTTTGAATAGCTGTTTTCGTTGCAGAGCGTGACGGACGGCTTGGTCCAGGCGCTTAGCGGAAGCCGCTCACCGAACGGATAATGCTCACTAAATTCAGGATGGTGCTCCGAAAGGTCGTCGGTGGCGCCCCTCGGGATCGTGTACGCATGTTGTCGGACACTTAGAACGGTCATCAGCATGTCCGTCGTCCAGCCGCCGCCGTTGTAACGGACGTCGATCACCAGACCCTCCTTACCGTGTCCCGAAGCGGCCAATGCACGTTCAAACCGCTCGAAACTCGGCCAGTTCATCCCCTCGACATGCAGGTATCCCAATCTGCCGTTGGAATATTCTTCCGTCAGTCGATGCCGCTCGTCGATCCATTCTTCGTAAAGCGCATCATCGAGAGAACCCGAAGGCCGAATCACGACCTCCCGCCGCCGGCCATCCGGACCTTCGACATCCAGCAACACCCGGTCACCGACCTTTCCGATTAGCGTGTTGTACAGGTTGACATCATCTCCGAGCGCTTCACCGTCCACTGCAAGAATCACGTCACCCGCCTGCAGCCTGCTCGATTCACGCGAAGCCGGACCGCCCTCGACCACACGTTGCACCCGCACGCCCTGATCTGCCGGCACCACCTCGACACCCAGCAGGCCCGTTGGTTGATTCTGTGTCTCGCTCCGGCCACCGCCTCTCAATCCCATGTGGCTCGCATTCAGTTGACCGAGCATGCGATTGAAGATTTCCCGGAAATCGGGCTGTGAAGCGGCCGATAGCGCCGGCGGCTCGTAGTACCTCCTGAGCGCCTCCCAGTCCTGGCCATGGAACTGCGGATCGTAGAATCCGCTGTTGATCGTATTCCACGCCTCATTGAAGATCTGCCGGCGCTCGGCACGGTGATCGACCCGGTGAACGGCCCTGAACGGCAATCCGGTAATACTGCCGCCATCAACGCTGATGGTTGCCAGTTGCCCACCCGATCTGGTCAGATAGAGTTTCTCGCCGTCCGGCCCTAACGCAAGCGATCCTGGAGACGATAGTCCGCCCGCAAGCGTCTTCTCTTCACTGCCGTCCCACTTAACGCTTACAAGGTCGCGCGAACCGCCACCGCCTTGCCGACCGGGCGCATTCGTGAGGAAAAAGAACGTTTCCCCGTTTCTGGAAACCTGAAGGCCGTATTCATTACCGGGCAAGCGGGTCACCTGCGTAAGCCGCTCGTGGATATCCTCGAAATCGATGCGGATCGGTGCGGTGCCCGTAGTATCCGCATCCTCCGCTTCCGCATCCCCCGGCTCGTCCGATTCCCAATCGCGCCGGGTTTTCTCCCAATCTTCCTTCCTGAGCCACACAAACCAGACGTCCGAATCTCCATTGTTGCGTGTGGAAAGAAAACCCAGTTTGCTGCCGTCGGCGCTCCAGACGGGTGCCCCATCTTCCCTCGGATGCAGCGTGAAGTTTACCGGCTCCCGGCTATCGTTCACCGGATGGATATACACCTCTTCATTGAAGTTCAAATCGCTTTTCGAGTAGGCCAGCCATTTGCTGTCCGGACTCCAGGCAACGCCGTTAGGGCTTGCCCATCCCTCGAGCAAAACGGTCTCGTTTTCCAGGATTCCCGATCCAATGTCGGCCACCACGAGGCCACCTCGTCCACGCGTAAAAGCCAGCTTTTTTCCGTCTGGAGAGACCACGGGATTCGCCTCGTCCTCCTCCGTGTCGGTGAGTTGCACCACTTCCTGCTTCAGACTTCGGAAAAGATCTCCCGTTCGTTGGTCCTCGGATCGAACGAGATAGAGGTCGTAGTGACCCGTACGATCCGAAGCAAACACGAGTGTTGAGTCATTCAGCCACGCCACGTCCCGTTCGCGGTAAGGATGTGCGGCTGCGGCTTTGGACCTCGATGCGTCGCTGTCATTCTTTTTGATGAACACTTCGCCCCGGACGACAAATGCGATGTGTTCCCCATCAGGAGATACGTTGTAAGACGTAATCCCGTCTGTATGGGTGATCTGCTCCACAAGATCGAACCGGTAATCTCCCGGCAGCGTGACGCGTACCGGCAAAGGATCACCGTCACTCCCGATCGCGTAGGCAAAGATCTGATCTCCCTGTTCGTAAACCAGCGTGGAACCGTCTGCAGAGACGTCGAAGGACCGGATACCCTCGCCCTCCGGTTCGAAAATCAATTCGGGATCGCCGGCAGGTGCACCGCTGTCATCGACCGTGAGTGTGTGGACGGCATATCGTCCGGTTGAGGCGCTCAGATAGTAGAGGGTCCGGTTGTCACCCCAGTCCGGCAGATAGTCCTGGCCCTCAAAGGATGTCAGTTGCGTAAAGGTCTCGGTCGTCGTGTCGAAGACCCAGAGATCGAGGTCGGCAGGCCCCGTGTAGCTTTCGCGCACAACCGGACTGCTGCCGCGGAAGAAGGCTACAAACCGGCCGTCGGGGGAGGCGGCGGGATGGTGTCCGAACGCGTCGAGCAGGCGGTACGGAGTGCCGCCGGACTCGGAGACGGCATACATCTCATCGTCCCACTCCACCTGCTGATATACACGGGTAGTCGTAAACAGGATCGTGCCGTCCGAATCCCAGGAGGCCAGACGATCATTGCCGGAACGAAACGTCAACCGTTGCGGCGCGCCTCCGACAAGGTCCATTTTGAACAGGTCGGTATGGCCGAATCGATCGCTCTCGAAGGCGATACGGGTTCCGTCGGGATTCCATACCGGAGACGAATCGTGGCCCTCGTGAACCGTCAGTCTCGTGGCAACGCCTCCCTCCACCGGTACGGTCCAGATGTCCCCCTGATGAGAAAAGGCAATGGTGCTGCCGTCAGGAGTGAGGGAAGGGGTGCGGAGCACTTTCGGTGCCGGTTGTGCGTACACGGCGCCTGCCTCCAGCAAACAGAGGATGCAGAGCCGCATGGTAGTGATGCGGATCATGGTTGAGATCTGAGGTTCGGTTGTGCGGTGACGTCGACTGCGATCACCGGCTTTCCCGTCGTGGAATAGGAAAGTGTGGATTCAAAAAACATACGATGCATCCAAAGGCCGGATTTGTGCGTAGGAAAGGCAGCATTCCGGCTTCGCGGCATGGTCGGCAAATTTCCCATTGTGGATGTTGCGTTGTGCGATGCACAATGCCTCCGTTCCACATACACGAACGCGACCCGGAGGCCTGCTTCGGCTCAAAATCGGCGTACAGCGGATGTTACGTACAGCGGTCGTTATTCGGCGTGACGAATATACACCTTCCCGGCTGTCGGATTCGGCCATCGTTGCTTTCTATATGCGGGAGATCTCAATGGCAAGAGCATACCCGATACGCAGGAAATCTCAACAAAGGTAGAGCGTCAGTGTTACTACGGGATCAAACCTTGATGAAAACCGTGGATCGGGCACGCATCTGGTGCAGCATTTGCGTAAATACCTTGCTTCGCGGAGGTGTCGGGTACCCGGCCTTCTCATCGTACTGAATCACCGATCAATCCATCACCAGAAATGGCTTCGTTGCTCGAGCAATTCCGGCAGGGCTATGCACCCAGCCTCCCCCAAGTTCTTCAGGGATCTCTGACCGATTTGGCACTGACGTTCGGCGAAACACCCAAAGCGGTAGCCGATGCCGACCGGATATCCGCGCATTTCCCCAGGCTCTACGGGCGGCCGGTTTTGCGATTCCAGCCGACGACAAACGGAATAAAAGCGGGGCCCAAGCGTGTGGGTGTCATGTTCTCCGGTGGCCCCGCCCCTGGAGGACACAACGTGATACTCGGCTTGTTTGACGGCTTAAAGCGGTTGCACAAAGACTCGGTCCTCATTGGATTTCTTCAGGGACCGGACGGCTTGCTGAAGGCCAATTACAACGAGCTGACCAAGGAGATCGTTTATGCTTACCGCAATACGGGCGGATTCGACATGATCGCATCGGGCCGGACGAAAGTGGAGACCCCTGAGCAGTTCGAGGCGGCCAAAAAGACCTGCCGGGAACTCGAGTTGGATGCCCTTGTGGTCATCGGCGGGGATGATTCCAATACAAACGCCGCCGTGTTGGCCGAAACGTTCGAGCGTGACGGAATGGAGGTGCAGGTCATCGGTGTTCCGAAGACCATCGACGGCGACCTGAAGGGCACGTATGTGGATGTCAGTTTCGGATTCGATACGGCGACCAAGGTGTATTCCGAACTGGTCGGTAACATCTGCCGCGATGCACGTTCGGCTGCAAAATACTGGCATTTTATCAAGTTAATGGGTCGCTCGGCCAGTCACGTGACCCTCGAAGTGGCGCTGCAGACCCACGCCAATATTACCATTTTGGGTGAGGAGGTGGCTGCAAAGGAAAGCACGCTTGCAGAGCTGGCTGACGAGATCGCCGACGTGGTCGAGATGCGGGCGGAAGCCGGAAAATCGTATGGCGTAGTCGTCGTTTCGGAGGGACTGCTCGAGTTCGTGCCGGAAATGGGCCGGCTCATTGCGGCGCTCAATGCACTGTTCGGGGAACACGCGACGGCCATGGCCGAAATGCCGGTAGGAGATCGGCCGGCGTTTGCCGCAGAAAAGCTCGAAGGGAAAAACCGAAAACTCTTCGAGTCGCTGCCCGAATGGCTGACCCGCCAGTTGCTGGATGACCCCGATCCTCACGGGAACCTGAAGGTGTCGCAGATTGAAACCGACCGGCTGCTGATCGAGATGGTCAAGCGCGACATTGCCGCGCGAACGGCCAGGGAAACGTTCAAAGGCAAATTCCAGGCGCAAGGTCACTTTTTCGGCTACGAAGGACGTTGTGTCCAGCCGTCCAATCTGGATGCCGACTATACCTACGGATTGGGTACGGTCTCCGCCCTTCTCGTTTCGGGCGGCGTTTCGGGATATATGGCTGTTTTGCAGGATCTGCACCTTCCGCGAGAAGACTGGCGGCCGGGTGGAGCGCCGCTCACGGCCATGATGAACATGGAAACCCGCAAGGGCAAGGAAGTGCCCGTTATCAAGAAGGCGCTGCTGGACCTGAACGGCGCGGCGTTTAAATACTTCGACGAACACCGATCGCGGTGGGCGACGCAGGACTCCTACAACTTCCCCGGACCCATCCAGTACTTTGGACCTGACGAAGTGTGCAACCGCATTCCGGTGTCCCTCCGGATTGAGCGGGGTACTTCGCGCAGCCGGCACTAGGGTAGGGCCCTCACGCGTACGGGTCCAGCCGCATAGCCGCATTGCTCAGAAAGTCCGGTATGGTAGGGCCCTCACGCGTACGGGCCCAGCCATAGCAAGGTGCCTGCTGGCCGAAATCTACAGGCAGGAGCCTCACCCGTTCGGGCCCAGCTCGCCTTGTGCCGCCGGACGTCGCCGTCTCAAGGTAGGGCCCTCACGCCTACGGGCCCAGCGTGCCGTGCCGGCGATGGGCAAAGCCTTCAAAAATCGAATTTTCCCAAATATGGGCGCGCGTACGTGCACAATAATGCGTTGTGCACGTACCAAACACAGCCCCCAACGTGCTAAGCATCGCCCCCTCAATAATCCTGATCGTATCTTCGCCCCTTCATTAAACAAAATCCACGTGAAAGAACATCCCACCATTCCCGTCCACCCGCAAATCAAAGCGCTCGTCTTCGACTGTGACGGCACGCTTGCCGACAGCATGCCGAAGCACTTCGAGGCGTGGCAGACCACCCTGGCAGCCCATGATCTTCCCTTTCCGGAAGACCTTTTTTACGAGTTGGGAGGGGTGTCGGCGCCGCAGATCATCAGGATTCTAAACGAGCGGTTCGGTAAAGCGGTCGATCCGATATCGGTGGCGGAGGAAAAAGAGGCGTTGGCCAGGGAATTGCTCAAGGAGGTTGCGCCCATTCCCGTCGTGGTCCGGACGGCGGAAGAATATCACGGGATACTACCGATGGCCGTGGCATCCGGCGGCGATCTGCCGACTGTTTCCAATACGTTAAAATACTTGGGGATCGCCCACCTTTTCGACGCGGTCGTCACGTCCGATCAGATCGAACGTCCGAAGCCGGCGCCGGACACGTTTCTCGAGGCGGCCCGGAGGCTGGGTGTCGAACCTCCTAACTGCCAGGTTTTTGAAGATACGGATACGGGTTTGCTGGCGGCCAAGCGGGCGGGGATGGCCGGCACCGATATTCGTTCATATCTCCAGGGTCAATAGGCGGTAATGGACTTGAAAGTTGCCAGAGAACGCGTTGAAATAGGAAATGCGGGTACGAAAACAGGGTTTGCAATTTTCAGATAAATGCCTTAAATCCTACCTTTAGATAGATTGCGTATACAAGGGAGGCAATAAACACGACCCGTTTCTTCCGACGGGGAGGGTGGTTCATGGGTGCAGCACAGATGTTATATGCCGTGGTGGCGGTGGCCGTCGCGGCGACCGTCAGTTATATGGTTATGTCGAGCAGCATGGCGGTAGAAACCCAGGAGTTTCAGAACGAAATCCTGACGCAATACAACGGGGTGGCACACGAGGTCTTCGAGCACATCGGCAACTGGCCCTTCGATGCCCGGACAGACACGCTGGTGTTTCCCGATCCGCCGTCGAGTCCGACGGAACTCACCTCATCCGACAATTTTGGAGGCGGCTGGTGTGGGACAGCCGGCTGCGATATCGATAATTTCCATGGTGAAAGCACGACGATTGTTCGGGAGGGGACCACTTATGACGTATCGGTTGAAGTGAATTACGTAAGCGAATCGGATCCCACCCTGGAGTCGGCCAACCGGACCTATGCCAAGCGGGTTACGCTTACGATTACGAACGATATGGTGCGTGATACCGAGTCGGGTGGCGCACTGCCCGTCGAAATATCGCGCGTCTTCACCTATCTGAAAACCACGATTTGAACCGGACGAACGATGCAGGCGCTTATTAACAATATCGCGGCGACGTTCATAGCAGGGATGATCCTGTTGATGGTTCTCTTTCTGCAGTTTCGGAGCCAGGCTACGACGATCGAAGCGGCCCAGTACTCGATGGCCAAAACGGATCAGTTTCAGGCTGTTGAGATTCTTGAAATGGAACTCCGAAATGCCGGTGCGGGAATCCGGCATCCCGTAATGACCTTTACGGGGGGCACGATCGATACGACAAGCTGTTTCACCAGCCCGTCCGCGACCTGTTCATTTACTTTCTGGACGCGTCTCGATTCCACACTCGTGGACACGATGCTCGTGCGCTATGACTGGACGCAAACAGGTACCATACGACTCACCGGGCACAATCCCGGATCGACACCCATCCCGCAGCCGGTCTACTCGGTCACCCGATTCGTAAACGGTACGGCTTGGGGACATCTCCTGGATCGGGCCACCGACTTCAGGATCCGCATGTTTGACCGGCTGGGCAATCCCATCAACGGCAATCCGCAAGACACCAGGCGGCTGCAGGTGCGCTTCGAAGTGCCCACACGCAATACCATGAAGCCGACGGGTATCGAAACGGTCGAGTGGGAATCCGTATTCTGGCCGGTGAATCTGACGCGCGAGTAGCACCGGTGTCGAGCGTCCCTCTTCCGGATACGGTCTCCGGCGTGAATCCAACTACAATAGACGCGCGCAATCGAAGTGTCGCTGACAGTTCAAACGCTGTGTGCCGCCACTGCCGGTCAGCAAAATGATCGCTTCATCCTCCCTCGGATGCATCCACATAATCCGACTCCGGCGACCGATGAAACAAGCTTCAGATCGACGGTGAATCGGTCTTTGGATATCGGTTGCGGTTTTTTAAAAAGCAAGTCACTATAAGTACTTGCTTTCAATGGATACTTGTGCTAAACTTACGTAGGCTTGTTGGCGGCTACCACCGCCGGAGAGCCGACTACCTACAAACTACCACGATTTCTATCACGATCGTTGATGCAGAACGATGGGTAATTTTTCGCTGATTCTGACCCTGGCGGCGCTTTTCGTTGTCGGGACGTTCGTTGTCGGTTCCCGTGATTCCACGCAGGCCGCCGATGAGATGCTGAACGACAATACGTTCAAAAATGTCGCCAGGGAGGCAAGTGTGGCCGGTTTGAACCTTACGCTCCGGCACCTTGTTGCCGATACTACGAGCTGGGTGACAACCCCGACCAAGTACACCTTTTCCGAACAGCCGTATCAGAGTGCGAAGTTCACTACCCGCGTTTTTGGTGGCTACAGCTCAACGGTCGTAGACGGTCGCTGCGTAATCGATACCGTCGACGTGGTTTCTAGAGCTGTCTCGGACGCTGGACGTACCCACGAATTGCGTGGCACCTATGTCCGGACGTGCAGCAATCCGGGTGGCGTGCCGCCCTGGATGAAATTCGTGACGATATCGGACAAGGATTTCGATCTGGCGGCATCGCCGGAAATTCGATCGACAGACGCCTCGGTGAATGCAGACATTCATTCGAATCAGGCGCTGAATGTCACCGCTCATCCGGTGGTCGAAGGCTTCGGGAGCTATGTCACCGGACATAAATGTGCCGGAAGCGCATGTGACGGTTTCGTGCCGAATGTGAATCCCGCGGGTACCGGGGAGGACAACGTGATCCAATCCTCATACGTTGAGATTCCCTTCATAGTACCCTCCGACTACGCACACCTTGCAACCTACACAAGTCCGGGCGATGCCGGTGAATTCACCGGTGAAACGTTTGACTTCACCAACTTCGTCCCGCCGGAAGGAGGAGCACCGATTACAGGTTTCGGCACCGAGGGAAACCCCTTCATTTGGTACGTGCCGGGGGATTGGAGCATCAAAAAGAAGGGTACCGTCCGAACGCTTGGACACGGCATCATCATTGTAGAGGGCGACGTGCACATCAACTCGCTAAGCAACCTCTATTCCTCCGTGCCCGACGGCATGACACCTCCCGTCCTGCCGAAGCGTGCGAAACAGAGTGACGTGGACACCATCCGCGACTGGTTTGCAGAGTACCAGACTGAGGGTACGACATTGGGCATCTATGCAGGCGGCAGTATCCACAACAACGGGAAGAACCTCATCATGGCGCAACTCTGCGCCAACGGAAAAGTACACATCAATGGTCTGAGCAATCTCTATGGCGCGGTGGTAACAAGAAGCGACATGAAGTTCAATGGTGCCGGAGTTGCCATCTGGTATGCGGGAGCCAACTCGAGCATTGTGCCGCCCGGCATTCAGGTCAGTTTGCCTGACGGGATTCGTATGATCGCCTATTCGGAGTGGTAGGCAACACCCATCCGTCAAATCGTCCCTGGAAGTTGTTATGTAACCGCTTAGGATTGACAAACGGAGGAGATTGACGTATATTACTAGTTGCGTCATTGTGGAGGATGGCGCCGGATGTGACTGAAAGAAAGAGGAATTTTCCTTTAGGAGGCAGGGAAATGGGTAATTATTCGCTCCTCGTTACGATGGGAGCACTGGCCGTTGTAGGTGGCTTTGCGTTGTCGTCCAGAGATGCATCTCAAAGTGCCGACGTGCTCTTGGCAGACAACACGTACAAGAACGTCGCCAGGGAAGCTAGTGTCGCCGGTCTCAACATGACCCTTCGTCGTCTGGTAGCCGACACGACGAGCTGGGTTACCATGCCGTCCAAGTATGCGTTTACCGATCAACCATATCAGAACGCGACTTTTTCGACGACGGTAAGCGGAGGTTATGGATCGACGGTAGTCATCGGGCGGTGTGTCGTCGATACGGTGGATGTCGTATCTACTGCGGAGGCGGATGGCGGGAGATTGCACGAGTTGCGAGCCACCGTTGTGCGGACGTGCAGTTCCATGGCCGGGATACCACCCAGATACCAGTATGCCGTCATATCCGAAGGCAACCTTACCCTCAACGGCAACAACAAGTTGTTTTCCGCCGACGGGGTGGAGAACTCGGACATCCATACCAACTCGAGGATGGTGGTTAACGGGTCGAATGACGTCGAAGGATTCGGCAGCTACGTAACCGGAGGAGTCGTCAATCCCCCGTTCGGCGGGCAATTCAATCCGATCGACGACTGGAACGGCAGCGATCCGAATCACTATGAGGGCAGCAATATCGAGATACCGGTATTTGTGCCGCAGGATCATCTGCACAAGGCGACCTACGTAAACAACGGTAATGTTAGGATCAACGGGTCCACGACGATCGACTTCACGGATTATCAGGGAATAACCGGACACGGCACACAGGAGAATCCGTTTATTTGGTACATAGACGGCAGTCTGACAATAAGTGGTGATTTCAGGGCGCGTGGCGTAGTGGCGATCATCACCACGGGTCGAATCGTACTGAATGGCCGTGGCAACATCTATGCAGCGATGCCTGGCGGGAGCGATCCACCGCCGAGTGCTCACAATCATCCGAACAAGGATGCGGTGCATCAGTGGATTGCCGACAACGTGGTAGATGGCATCCCCCTCGGGTTGTACACCTCGGATCGGGTTGTCATGAACGGAAACCATACCCTGGTCGGTCAGGTGACGGCAAACAGTGGACTGGTTTCGAACGGCCGCAACACCATATTCGGTGGCATTGTCTCGCGTAGTGCAATGACCTGGAACGGAAACATACTTGTATGGGCGCAGGGGCCCAATCAGGGGACCTTGCTCAACGGACCAATGGTATCCGCTCTGCCGGACGGCATTCGCATGATCGCCTATTCGGAGTGGTAGGAACAAACCAAGGCTCGCGGCGAATTCACAATTGGTTTGATCCCGACCGGTACTTACTTGTCGCGTATATAAGTGAGAGGCCATACAACCAACTCTCGGGATCACACCTCAGGTCGTTTAATTGTCGTAGCACCACGCAAACGCACGGTGCATAGCCGTCGTCACTTCGCCACAACCCGGGAATTGCAGCGCAGGTAGCTTATCCGCCACCGTACAACGAATCAACATCATCAAGTTGTCGGAGGCACAGTCGTGGGACACTATTCTCTCATCCTGACGATGGGCGTGTTGGCGATTGTCGGCACGTTCACGCTGTCGTCGCGAGACGCTTCCCAGATGGCGGACGGTCTATTGGCCGACAACACGTACAAGAACGTCGCCAGGGAAGCTAGTGTCGCCGGTCTCAACATGACCCTTCGTCGTCTGGTAGCCGACACGACGAGCTGGGTCACAAACCCGTCCCGGTACACGTTTACAGATCAGTCATACCAGAACGCCGTTTTCTCAGCCCAGGTAACGGGCGGCTATGGATCGACGGTCGTAATCGGAAGATGCGTAGTGGACACGGTCGACGTGGTTTCCACCGCCGTATCCGACGGGGGACGGACCCACGAGTTGCGGGCGACGGTTGTCCGCACCTGTAGCTCACCGGGAGGAACGCCGCCATTCTTCCGATACGTAACGATTTCGGAAGACGACCTTCAACTGGCCGGTTCGCCCAGTATCCTCTCAACCGATGCCGACGTGAATGCGGATATTCATACCAATAAGGATCTGGAGGTCTCTGCCCATCCCCTCGTAGAAGGATTCGGAAGTTATGTGGTCGACCACAAATGTGCGGGCAGCGCATGCGACGGATTCGTGCCCAATGTAAATCCGGCCGGGTCGGGCGAGGACAACGTCATCCAGACATCGTATATCCAGCTGCCGTTGTTCGTGCCTTCAGACTATGCCCACATGGCGTCCTATACGAGCACGGGTTCGGTCAACGACCTCGCGGGACAAACGATCGACTTCACCAATTTCGTTCCCCCCGGTGGCGGTACACCGGTCACCGGTTACGGCACTGAAGAAAATCCTTTTCTCTGGTACATCCAGGGAGATTTCAGCATCAAGAAGAAAGGAGCCCTCAGAACGTTGGGGCATGGCATCATCCTCACCGAAGGGGACGTGCACATCAACTCCCAAAGCCATCTCTACTCTTCGGTGCCGGCCGGCATGGTTCCGCCGACACTGCCCATGGGGGCAAAACAAAGTGATATAGAAGCCATCCGGGACTGGTTCGGGCAATACCAGCCTGAGGGTACGACACTGGCGCTATATGCGGGCGGTGCCATTCACAACAACGGCAAAAACCTGGTTATGGCCCAGCTTTACGCCAACGGCAAAATCCACATCAATGGTCTGAGCCACCTGTATGGTGCAGCCGTTACGCGAAGCAGGATGAAATTCAACGGCTCCAATGTGGCGATATGGTTTGCAGGAGCCAACACGAGCATGGAACTGCCCGGAATGACCATCGTACTGCCGGACGGCATCAGGCTTATCGCCTATTCGGAGTGGTAGGATAGCGGTGGGTTGGATTTCGGGATATGGGTTAAGGCAATGTGCATATCAACGGCAACAAGGTGCTGTACGGGGTCCATCATTATCGTTACGCTTGACAGGATGAAGCTCAATGGTTCCAGCGTGAAAGGGTGGTATGCCGGTTCAAATTCCAGCATGGCGCTTCCCGGGATAGGTGGCCAGCCAGCCCGACGGTCTGCGACTCCTTGCTTGGTCGGAGTGTAGACCCGAAGGTGCGGAAGGTTTGGCAGTATAGGACAGGCGTTCAGTCGTGCTTTTCATATCGGCGCCCAGTGCCTAAATTGAGTGTGTGGAGGTCATCACGGACGACACTATCTGAAGAACCATGGAAAAGCCACAGGATTCAAAATCTTCCTCGAGACGCCGGGCCATCAAGCAAATGCTGGCGCTTCCCATCGTAGGGGGGCATGTAGCCTCTGAACTGGGAAAATCGGGCTGGAAAAGCCACGAACAGATCGCACTGGAAAGGAGGCTGGCTGCGGGTACGTCCGTTGCCGGAAGTGTTCGTCGGGTACCCTCCGGCAAGATCAAGGACCTTGCACTCAGTCGGTTGTCGTTCGGCGGCAACCTGATCGGCGGTTGGGCGCATGCGCGGGATCTGTTGTATGCCAATGAGCTTGTGAAGGCGTACCACACGATGGACAAGGTGATGGAGATGTACGCAATCGGTGAGGCGAACGGCATTACCGGGGCATTTCTCGATATCACGTGTATGGACCGCTGCGAGGAGTATCACCGCCGGGGTGGATCGGCTATGCGTTTTGTCGCCCAGTGTCCGAGGAGGCGCCTAAAAACGTGGGACGAATACCGGGAGTCGCTCCAGATGGCGGTGGATGCAGGGGCTTCGTTAGCCTATGTACAGGGGGCTGAACAGTTCATCGATGAGGGAGATGCTGATCTGGTATCCAATGCGCTGGAATTCTTGCGGGGTAACGGACTGGTCGCCGGAATCGGCTCACACCACGTGGGAACGATACGGAAGTGCGTCGAGATGGGCTTCGAACCGGACTTCTGGATGAAGACGCTGCACCACCACGACTACTGGTCGGCAATGCCCGACCGGGAGCGCCACGACAATTTGTATTGCGAGAAGCCTGACGAGACCATTGCGTACATGCAGACGGTCGAGCAACCCTGGGTGGCCTTCAAGATCCTGGCGGCAGGTGCCATCCATCCGAACGAAGCCTTCTCGTATGCTTTCGACAACGGTGCGGATTTCATCTGCGTCGGGATGTACGATTTTCAGATTGCTGAGGATGCGGAGTTGACTATTGCGGCGGTGGAAGGAGCGGCGGAGCGTCGGAGGCCGTGGCGGGCGTAGGGATTTGTTTCGCTACTTTTTTTGGCGCAGAAGATAGGAGCGAAAGCATGTCCCGGTGCAGGCCGGGAAAAACGTCGGCTGAAAAAACGTAGGCCTTAAAACCACCGGCGTATGTTTTTTTACTGATCCTGAAAACGTGATAACGTAAAAACGTGATAGCGTGGCCCGGTGGGTCACAAGTCCACCCCGTACACCTCCCCGTATTTGCGCCTGATGTAGGCCAGCCAGTTGTCTGCCGACAGATCTGTACCCGTAACGTCATTCAAAATCCTCGTGGCGGTGCGTTTGCGTCCGTGGCGGTGCACATTCTCCCGTAGCCAATCGAGCAGTTCACCGAAGGATCCGGCTGCGATTCGGGCTTCTAGATTCGGGATCTCGTTCTTGGCAATATCGAACAACTGTGCCGAAACAAGATTGCCGAGTGCATAGGTTGGGAAATATCCGAAGGCGCCCATTGACCAGTGGATGTCCTGCAGACAACCTTCCGCATCACTCGATGGTGTGATACCCAGTAATTCCTGCATCCCGGCGTTCCAGGCGTCAGGGAGATCGGCGACTGTCAGATCCCCTTCCAGCAATGCCAACTCGAGCCGGAAGCGCAACATGATGTGCAGGTTGTAGGTGACCTCGTCCGCCTCCACGCGAATCGGTGACGGCGCGACGGTGTTGATGGATCGATAGAAAGACTCCAGATCTACCCCCGACAACCGATCGGGGAAGTATGCGACCAATTTGGGATAGTAGTGCGACCAGAAGGTGCGGCTCCGGCCGATCTGATTTTCCCAGAGGCGGGACTGGGATTCGTGGATACCGAGCGAAGTGCCGTCTGCAAGGGGCGTGCGCTCCAGTGCAGGCGAGATTCCCTGTTCGTAGAGTGCGTGACCGCATTCGTGCATGGAGCCGAAGAGGGCGGAGGGCAGCCAGTCTTCCCGAATACGCGTGGTAATTCGCACGTCCGTGGTCGAAAAGCTCGTCGTGAACGGATGGGTCGACCGATCCTGGCGACCACAAGCGAAGTCGTACCCGAAATCTCGCAGTACCTCCAGACCAAACTTCCACTGTTTGTCTGCCTCGAAGGGACCGCGCAAAACGGTGGTGTCGGGTGTGGGTGCTTCGGCAAGCGCATCCACCATGGGCACGAGTTCCTTTCGAAGATCGTCAAACACCGATTCGATCTGCGCCGCCTTCATGCCCGGTTCGTACTCCTCCAGCAAGGCATCGTACGGCCGGCCGGCCGGTTCTATCGCTGCCGCCTTCCGGAGATTCAGTTCGACGAGTTTATCCAGCGAAGGCGCGAAGGTCTGGAATTGATTGGATGCCCGGGCTTTTTTCCAGGCTTCCAGGGCGCGCGCGGAGGTCTGCGCCATCTCTTCCACCAGCGACACCGGCAATCGCACGGCCCGCAGGTAGTCGCGTTTGGTCACACGAACCAGTGCCGCCTCGTCCGAATCGGGATCCAGATCGGCCGTCGCATGAGTGAGATCCTCGAGCCATCTACCCATCTTATCCGATATGAATCGCTCGTGCGCCAGCTTCTCGAGTGTGGCGATCTGCAGTGCGCGTGCCTCGGCGGCGCCGTCGGGCATGTAGGTTTCCTGGTCCCATTCTAGAACCGCCCGCGCATGGCGCAGATCGGTGACGGTGTGAAGGGTAGCAAGCAGAGCCTTGTAGGAGTCGGGGAGCATGGGAGCAAGCAGGGTTGTGCGCATAAGGGCGGGGTATACGCCGAAGCAGCGAAATGGCGCCCGGGGGTGGCAGCATAAGCTGGCCGGGGTGGCACCGGGGGTATTATGAGCGGGTGGTCTGGGATGTAACCGGCGTGCAAAACGTGCGCTGGTATATCGAGACGAATCCTGTACGGTGGCCGCCCGAAAGAAAGCGATGAGGGAACTCGGGCTCGTGAGTTTCCCTCGCTCAGGGCGGCATGCTGCTCATGATCCGGGTGCCTCAAAACCGGGGCCATCCGGAGTACGAGCCGAGGGTGCGAGACATGAATCCGGGCGGCGTAAACCGCAGGAATATGCGCCGCATGCGGCACAGGTTTGGAATCCTCATGCATAAACCGGTAAATTGATTGCTGCTAGCGATCCGATCGCAAGGCCCTTCCCGGCCTCCGCTTTTCTCCGATCGATCGTGTGGCGCTTAACAAATCAACTCAACACATCTCCAGAATCCCCGAAAGGATCTCATGTACACGCAATGCATCCCGTGGCGTCGCGCCTTCTCGTACCCTTTATCCGTGCTGCTCTTCGCCGCATGTCTGATTGGATATGAAACCACAGCCCTGGCGCAGTTTACCGACCTTGGTCTCACCGTGCAGCCGCCATCGCCACCTGAATTGACCGGAGCCACTTCCGTTCAGGGTGCACTGGAAGGCGGCGAACTCGTGTACGGCTCGCTATTCGCCGGCGACGGATACGATGAAGGCATGGCCTTCGATGAAAGCGATGACGGCTCGGTCGTTTGTCTCACAGGCTTGACCAACTCGACGTTTCCGTTGCTTCCGAAAATCGGGCCGTCGTATACGCTCATCGGCTGCTATGACACGAAGACACGGTTACCCAACTTTGTCATGTCGTTCGGAGGAGATGGAGACGACCAGCCATCCGATCTGGCCATTGCAGACGATTACGTCTTCGTGACCGGCATCACATCATCCACCGATCTACCCGTAACGGACGGAGCGTTTCAGACCGAACTTGGCGGCAAGACCGATTGTTTTGTCGCGGGATTCAACATAGCCGACGGGATGCTCGAGCACGCCACCTACTTCGGCGGACCGGAGACGGACGGCTGCAACGGTCTCGACGTAACCTACATGCCCAATGGCGGGGCCGTTTTCTTTACAGGAACGGCGTTCGGGCCGGTTCCCGACGGGGATGGATTGAGTGGCGACGTACAAGGTGACTCCGACATATTCGTCGGCGGCTTTTCTCTGGATCTGACGTCGTTGCTGACGGTGGATCTGTTTGGAAGTGAGGGGCAAGACACGGGGGTTGACATCGGCGCGTATCCCATCATGGAGGGCTACCCTGCTCCGTTTGGCGGTTCACCAGGCAATATCGGAATCTACACCACCGGGACGGTGGGTGGAGTTGGTTTCCCGGTGACGGAGGATGCGGCACAGTCGGAATTTGCCGGAGGGATCGACGGGTTTGTGCGGGTGATGGAATTCGATCCTGCCGCCGGGACCGGGTCCAATCTGTACTCCACCGTACTTGGAGGCCCGGAGCAGGATGCACCGACCAAATTGATCGCCAGAAGTCCGCTCGCGCGACCGGATT
>CAZIIP010000027.1:0-17799 GCA_964539455.1 uncultured Rhodothermales bacterium | reverse complement strand
CGCGGGCGGATTGACATGCCCGACCTGTACGATCAGATCCATTCGCCTGGACGCCAGCGCCACGAAAAGCGTCCTTCGACCCGTCAGACCGTCCGACACCTCGTCGTATCCCTGACCCGATCGCATGGCCTGCCTGGCAGCGTTATGATCCTCCAGATTCGATCTTTCCACCACACGTCCCTCCTGCCAGTCACTGATCAGCCGGCCTTCCTTGACGACGGTTACGCGTCTTGCGGTGATCCGGCTCACTCTAGCGACTTCCGCACTCAAGTCGACTCCCGGTTCTATCCGCTCCAGATCGGCGAGAATGTACTTCGTCTCATTCAGCAGGCGCCCGTAGGCCTCCTGCCGGAACTGTTTACGCAACACTACGGATCCGTACAATCCGACCACGAAGACCGCTACTCCCACGAACAGAATGAACGTGAGCATCATCCATGTCTTGGTGGGTGCTCTGCGTGGAAATTCGAATGGCCATTCCATGCCGAATCCAGGAATCAGGTGCCTGGTGTTACGGATCGGTCCGCGGACTCCCAAGTGAAGGTCCTCGGATCGGGACGTGATTGTACCGTGTTGGCATTCAGAGAACGCGCATCCGGTAGCGTCAAGCGGCCGGTTGCCCCTCCTGGTCCTTCACAAATCGGTAGCCGACTCCGCGAACCGTCTGAATATGGTCGGCGAACGGACCCAGTTTCTCGCGCAGATTCTTGATATGCGCGTCGACTGTCCGCTCCGTCACCATCATCGCATCTTTCCAGATCGTTTCGAGAAGTTGCTGTCGGGTAAACGCCTTGCGCGGATGCCTTACGAGGTAGAGCAGGAGCTCAAATTCGGTATAGGTCAGACCCAGATCCTTCTCATCAAGCGTGGAACGGTACTCATCCTGATAGATCGTCAGATTGCCGACACTAATCGTCCGGCTGTCCTCGATCCCAACGCGGCGCAATACTGCTTTCACGTGTGCTACAAGTACCTGCGGTGCTACCGGCTTGGTGAGATAATCGTCCGCACCAAGCATCAAGCCCTTGATCTGATCCTCTTCCTCGATTTTTGCACTCAGGAATACAATCGGTATCGTTTCGGTTTCGACGCGTGAGCGCAGACGCCGGCAGACCTCGTGCCCGTCGATTTTCGGGAGCATTATGTCGAGGACAATCAAGCTCACATCCGCCGAAGCTTTATGGAGCGCCTCTTCACCATCGTACGCGGTGAGTACGTTGTACCCCTCCTGCTTGAGAAAATGGGAGACGATCTCGACAACATCCTCTTCATCGTCAACAACCAGAATCGTGATATCTGATGCAGTCATATTCCCCTGTTGCTGTATGTAGATGGTGGTAGCTCTCCGTTGTTTTTGGATGAACCAGCCCCATCGCTTCTTGGAACCCGTTAGAACAGCCGAATATACGGGTTAGAAATCAATTGGTGCCCGAACCGCTTCTGTTGAAGCGTTTCGTCGGACGTTCAGTGCCCTGTGTCCCTGGTGTGCGTTCGACGGGACCTATTTTTTCTTGCGACCGTGTTTTGCGGGGGAAAGATCGATCAGGATGGCCGGCACGAGCACCCCAATTTGCAGCCAGCCCCACTCACCGTGAAATATGTTGACTACGACGCTGTACCAGATAGTCGTGAGGGGCACAATAAAAAAGCCGAGTACCGGCCACAGAAATCCGTCAAAAACACCGTTAAACCAATCTGTGAAGAACCAGAGCCCGAGGATGGAAAGGCGAGGAAGCGCCAGTACAAGAATTGCCGGTATCACATACATCATGGCCCTGAGTGCTTAATGACGGTTTCCGGTGTCGTGTACGCGAATTTGCACCGCAAGATGCGTTGCAGAGCGTTACACTACCATCGGCTCTCCGGGCTCGAATTGCAGTTCGGCCAGTCGCCGGTACAATCCGCCGGCCGCATACAACCGATTGTGCGTTCCGCGCTGCACTACCTGTCCCTTATCCAACACCAGGATAAGATCGACGTGGCGAACGGTCGCAAGCCGATGGGCAATAATGAACGTTGTGCGCCCTTTCATAAGGCTTTCGAGGGCCTCCTGTACATGTCTTTCGGACTCCGAATCCAACGCTGAAGTGGCTTCGTCCAACAGCAGGATGCGTGGATCTCGAAGAAGCGCCCTGGCAATCGCAATGCGCTGTTTCTGGCCTCCGCTCAACTTGACCCCGCGTTCACCCACCTGGGTTTCATATCCATCCGTGAACGAACGGATAAACAGATCCGCATGTGCCAATCTCGCCGCTTCCTCGATTGCCACTCTGTCGGCATCCAGGCGTCCGTAGCGGATGTTCTCGGCGATGTCCGTATTGAAGAGGTGAACGTCCTGTGGGACCACCGCCATATGGGCCCGCAGTGCCCTCCGTTCCAACGTCCGAAGATCTTTGCCGTCAACGCGTATCGCACCTGCAATCGGATCGTAGAAACGCGGGATCAGATTCAGCAGTGTGGTTTTTCCGGCACCGCTCGGACCTACAAGTGCGACCGTCGTACCTGCGGCAACGGTAAATGTCACGTCGTCGAGCACGGGTTCCCCGCCGCGTTCGTAGAAAAACGTGACATGATCGAAGCTGACCTGACCGGTGATGCCGGACACTGCGACGGGGACTTCCGGATCCCGGAGATCGGAGCCGGTATCCAGCAGTTCGAAAAGCCGCTCCGAGGCGCCCGCCGCCGTATTGTACGACGTGTACAAGCGGGACATCATCCCCACGGACCGTGCCACGTTCATCGCATAGAAAATGAACGCAACGAGATCGCCGGGCGTCAACCTGCCGGCCAGCACTTCGACGCCCCCGTACCAGAATATTGCAACCATAACGACCATAAACGTGAGTCCCGTCGCCGACCAGAATACGGTTTCGAGCAACACGCGGTGCCTGGCGGTACCGAATAGCCCGTCGACCGCCTTTCCGTAGCGCCCGACCTCATAGGACTCCCTGGCGAATGCCTTGACGACACGTACGGCACTAAGCCCTTCCTCCGCGATCGCGGTGGTCTCCGCCAGTTCATCCTGTACCTTTCGCGACAGCCTTCTGATTCGTCCACCGAAGTAGCGAGCCGCAAGTGACGCTACGGGAACCGTGAAAAAGACCAGTGCACTCATCCGCCAATTCAGGGCGACCATCAGCGCGACGGAACCGACGAGGCTGAAGCTCTGGTTGAGCAGGTCGACGAGAGACCGTGTCACCGCCGTGCGGACCGACTGGACATCATTGGTCAAACGCGAGGTTATTTCACCCAGCTTTCTGGCGGCAAAAAACCGAAGGCTCAGTTCATGAAGGTGTTTATAGAGACGTTTCCGGAGGTCCGCAACGATGCGCTCACCGACCCAGCCCAGGTTATAGAAACCCCCGGCAGCCAGAACGGCCTGCAATAGAAAAAGCCCGAGCAGCCCCAGCGCCAGCGTATGCAGCAACCCCCGGTTGCCGTCCTGAAAGACGGCATCCAGTAACTCGCGAAGACCGAGCGGGACCGTCAACCAGACCGCGGAGGAGAGCAACACCAGCACGACGGACAATGTCAACCGAAACCGGTAGGGGCCTGCGAGCGCAAAGATGCGCCGGAGGGCGCTCCACAGGCTGCCGACCGAAGGCTTCTTTTCACCGGTTTCCGAATGCTTGCTCATCTCCTCGTACCCCGCACGACAATGGTGCGTCCCGTGTACCCTTTACCGCGAAGCTTGCTCCCTCAGGTACGCTTCACCGCGCCCCTTGATGTTTTCATCCCAGTACTGAAGCCACGTTGCGCCCTCCGAGGCAAGACGCTTCCAGTCCAGCTTCATCGCGACAATGTCGACCTCCCTGATCCAGTCAGGCAACACCTCCGGCGGGATATCACGTCGGGCCGGAATTCGGTAATTGAGGGCAGCCTGGTGAATCAACGCCTCTCGCGTAGTGACGAATTCGTAAAATATCTTTGCCCGGTCGGGATTCGGCGCCCCGTTGATCACCGCGATGCCTTCGGTTATGACGGGCGTTCCGCTCTCCGGAACTACGAAGGCGAACGGATAACCGTTTTCATTCCGCTGGATCTCCGTATCCGGCATATTCCACAGCGTGATGTCCCCCAGGCCTCTTGCCGTGCCGAGGTAGAGTTGTGTCGGATCGGCTGCATACAGACGGGTATTGGTATCGAGGCGCGCGAGCCAGGCGTATCCCTCCTCCACGGTCGCTTGGCGGAGGATCATCGCCGCAAATATGGTACGCATCGTGCCGGAAGCCAGCGGATACCGAACGATGATCCGGTCGGCCCACTTTGGATCCAGCAAGTCGTCCCAATCGGTGGCAACCTCCTGCTCCGAAACCGTGTCCGAGTTGTACATAATGACCTCCGGTGTGAGGTAGGTGGCATACCATAGGTCTCGCGGGTGTCTGGAATCGTCATCGACCGCCTCATGCCATGTGGGCCGGTATGGAGCGAGTAATCCTTCGTCCGCCGCCTTGTCGAAATCGATATTCGGACCGCCCCACCACAGACTTGCCTGTGGTCTGACGCGCTCGGTTCGGATGCGGTCATATACCTGTTGCGCACCCATATCCAGCCACTGTACATCAACCTCGGGGTATTCCGATTCAAAGGCGTCTTCGTAATGCTGGAGCAATTCCTTGCCGTGAGGGGTGTAGATAATCAGGGTTTCCCGATCATCTCCGGCACAACCCACCAGGTTGACTGCCCAAAGCGTAATCACGATCGGCAGTAGGTGCAATTTTTGATTGCTCATGGGTCTGTTTATCGGTAGACGGGCACCGCGGGCATGCTTTCTCCGGGGGGGACTTCCCACTGCGGATCAACCGATCCTTCTGAGGCGGGCAAAACGCAGCACCAGCTTCTTCTGACCTACGGACGGGAAAAATACGACGGCTCGCGCGTGGACGCCCTCCCCGTCAATCGATAACACTTTCCCTTCGCCGAACTGTTGGTGTTCGACCTCGATTCCGGGTCGGATCTCTCCGCCTTCCCCCTCATCGTATACGATACGGTGGTCCCCTCTTCCTCCTTCGGAATCCGCACCGAAATCCTTGGCGCTTAGACCGGAGGCGTCCATATCGAGATCGAAATGCTTGCGCGCCTTCCGTCTGTGCGTTTGTGCCGACTTTCGTTTTGTTTCGAACCGGCGCCCTCCTTCCGTTCGAACGACTGCACCGTCTATCTCCTCGAGAAAGCGGCTTCGCACACTCTCTTCATGCCTTCCGTACCGGAACCGGCTTCGTGCCGTGGTAAGAAAGAGGTGCCGTTCCGCCCGTGTGGCTCCGACATAGAAGAGCCTCCGTTCCTCTTCGAGATCGGCCTGTTCCCGGGACGCTGACGCAAGAGGAAACAATCCTTCCTCCAAACCTGTTACGAAAACGACCGGAAATTCGAGTCCTTTCGAGGCGTGAAGCGTCATGAGTGTGACGCGGTTGTCGTCGTCTTCCTGCGTATCGGCATCCGTTATAAGGGAAACATCCTGAAGGAATGCACTGAGTGTCGATGACGCACCGGCGCGCTCTGCCTGCTCACGAAATTCTGCGATGGCATTCAACAGTTCCTGCACATTCTCCCATCGTGCGAGGCTCTCCACCGTATTCTCCCGGCGCAACTCGACGAGAATACCCGCTTCCTGAATCAACCTGCCTGCGACTTCGTCGGCCGGCTGCTTTTCCACTATCTCGCCGTACCCGGAGATCATCTCCCGGAAACCCGCCAGGGCATTGCGGACCCGCAACGAAAGGCCGGTCTTTTCAGGAGCGCAAATGGCCTCCCACAAGGAAATGCGGCTTTCCCCGGCAAATTCGCGCAGCCGCTCCACGGTCTTCTTTCCAATCCCTCTCCGGGGATAGTTCACGACGCGCAGCAGACTCTGGGCATCGTTCGGGTTGACCGTCAGGCGCAGATAGGCAAGGGCATCCTTGATTTCCCGGCGCTGGTAGAAATTAATACCGCCGACGATCTGGTAGGGAACGCCTTCGCGACGCAAGGCGTCTTCAAGCGACCGGCTCTGGGCGTTTGTTCTGTACAGGACGGCAAACGAGCGGAACGGCAGACCTTCACGCGCATGCAGATCGCGAATCGTCGCTTCAACTTTCTGTGCTTCATCCCGCTCGGAAAGACACTCCATCAAGACGACGGGACTCCCCTCATCTTTGGATGTCCAGAGCTTTTTCTCGATCTGGTCCTTGTTGTTGCGGATGACCGAATCAGCGAACCGGAGGATGTTGGCGGAGGATCGGTAGTTCCGCTCCAGCCTTACCACGGTCGTATCCGGGTAATCGGCCTGAAAGCTCAGGATGTTTCGGATATCGGCCCACCGGAAGGCGTAAATGCATTGGGCATCATCACCGACAACGCAAAGATTCTTGTTTTTTTCCGCCAGCATTTTTGCCAGGACATACTGGGCATGGTTGGTGTCCTGGTATTCGTCGATGAGAATGTACTTCCAACGATCCTGGTATTGCCGGTGAATCCCGGAATGCTGCCTGAAAAGCACGATCGGCTTGATGAGTAGGTCGTCGAAATCCAGTGCATTCGATCGACGCAGTGCGTCCTCGTACGGACCGTACACGAGCGCTGCTTTCTCGTCGTGAACGGAACGGGCACCTCTTCTGAACGCATCCGGGGAAAGCAGCATGTTTTTCGCAGTGGAAATCCGCGACAGGATACTGCGTGGCGTAAACTGTTTTCGGTCGATGCCCAACCGGTTCAGTATTCCGCCTACCGCCCGTTCCGAGTCCTCCCTGTCATAGATTGAAAAATCGCGCGTATATCCGAGGTGTTCGGCCTCCCGCCGCAGGATTCGGGCCAGGATCGAGTGGAAGGTCCCCATCCAGATGCCGGCCGCCTCTTCCTCGCCCAGTAAGTCGATCACCCGCTCCTTCATTTCACGCGCGGCCTTGTTCGTGAACGTCAGCGCGAGAATCTGATAGGGATGGGCCTTGCCGGACGCGATCAGCCAGGCGATCCGGAACGTCAACGTACGGGTTTTCCCCGATCCCGCGCCGGCAACAATCATGAGCGGTCCATCCGCGGCCGAGGCCGCCGTCCGCTGAGGCTCGTTGAGTCCCGAAAGGATCTCCTCCATCCGTTCCGGCAGGCGCTCAGGAGCCGCGTCGTAATCCTGATCTGTTTCGCGGAGGAGCGTAAAGGTGTGCATGGAGCCTGTCGAGGGTCTATCTGATCCTGCGATCGGATGACACGGTGCGGCAGGATATCGGCTGCCGCAGGATGATCGGCTTAACAATGAGCGATTGCTGTCTTAGTTTCCTTGATCCCGTCTAAATTCCTGAGCCCCTTTCCATACAAGCGCAGAAACGATGAACTTTGTGGTAACACTCGTACGCGGACTGATCGGTCTGGCTACACTGACCGCCATTGCATGGGTGTTTTCGAAAAATCGGAGCGCCATTCGATGGAAAACGGTTCTGATCGGCATCGGCCTTCAGGTCGTATTTGCCTTGCTGGTTCTAAAAACGAATGCGGGCCGGGCGGTTTTCGAATGGATCGGTGCATTGTTCGCTACCGTCCTGGGTTTCACGTTCGACGGCGCAGCATTCGTTTTCGGCGTGCTGGCGCTTCCGGCGGCGGAAGAGGGATCGCTCGGAATGATTTTTGCTTTCCAGGTACTCCCGACGATTATTTTTTTCGCCTCCTTGATGGGTGTGCTTTATCACCTGGGACTCGTGCAACCAGTCGTACGCGGCCTCGGCTGGGCTATGGCAAAGTCTCTGCGGATATCCGGGGCGGAGGCACTCTCGTCTGCTGCGAACATTTTTATAGGGCAGACCGAAGCACCGCTCGTCGTTCGACCCTTCGTTTCGCCGATGACCCGCAGCGAGTTGATGACACTCATGACCGGCGGTACCGCCACGATCGCCGGCGGGGTCCTGGCCGCTTACGTCCTTTTCCTGGGGGGCGACGACCCCGTTTCACAGGCTCAATTTGCCGGACACCTGCTCTCGGCGTCCATCATGAGTGCTCCGGCGGCTATCGTAATGGCCAAAATGCTCGTTCCTGAGACGGGAGAACCCGTTACCATGGGCAAAACTTCGATTGTAATAGAAACGCCCGATTCGAACGTGATCGAGGCCGCTGCATCGGGTGCCGGCGAAGGCCTGAAACTAGCCCTCAATGTCGGCGCCATGCTCTTGGCATTCATCGCGCTGATCGCACTGATTAATGCGTTGTTAGGCTGGATCGGCAATCCGACAATTTTCGGATTTACCCCGTGGAACGCCAACGAAGCGATCGCGGCCGGATCCGGCGGGCGGTTCGAAGCACTGTCGCTCCAGGCCGTTTTCGGTTACCTTTTCGCTCCGCTCGCGTGGGCGATCGGCGTGGAGGCGGGCGACATTCTAACGTTCGGAACACTACTTGGAGAGAAAATCGCGGTAAACGAATTTGTGGCCTTCGCCTCGCTATCCGATCTCAAGGACGTATTAAGCGAACGGTCCGTCGTTATCGGCACATACGCGCTCTGCGGATTCGCCAACTTCAGCTCGATCGCCATCCTCATCGGCGGTATCGGAGGCATTGCACCCGACAGGAAAAGCGATATCGCCCAGTTGGGACTTCGTGCAGTGCTGGGAGGCGCGCTGGCCTCATGGATGACTGCAACGATTGCAGGCGTGCTGGTTGCCTAGGAACGCCCGGCCAGAGCTCCGTCGAGGAAGTTGCGCAGCACCACCATCTGATCGTTTCCCAGCCTCTGGCCGTACAAGGCAAGGCCGTACACACACAGGCACAGGACACTTGACACAGGGACCAACCATAGAAAGGTCGGCACATTGCCGAGCGTCCACTGCGAAAAGCCCACGACAATTCCCATCAATCCGCAGAATATGAACATGCTGTAGAGTGCCACGAAAAGGGTCCAGATGGATGGACGGGGAGCGAACAATCCCCGCACGATGGTCCGGTCCGCCGCACGCCCCGGATCGAAATCGATTGATAGCTGAGGCGACCAGTAGTGGGCCTGCTCGTCAGGAATCCGTAAAACGGCATGATTCCCAAATATGTCTCCCTCCACCTGGACCGATGATCGGTCGAGGGCTTCTCTGAGACGGCAGAGCAGTTCGCGAGGCTGTTCCCTGGTCTCGATGGCGAACCGCGGACGCATGCGTACGACAGTCATGCTTGTATGGTCTTGTCTTGGGGTGCTTTGCAGATGGAGATTCTGTCTGGATGTGCCGCTATTACCGATGCCCCTCAGGACGACGCGGCTTCAAAACTCAGGCGAAATCTTGCCCAGGAGGAGATCGGTTCACCGTGAAGATAGGCGGGCGTCCATTCCATTCGGGCGGTGGCCGCCATGGCCATTGCGTTCAACACGGGATGGACTCCTTCGAGAAGCTGGACGCTGTTCGTTGCACCTGTGGAGTCGACATGGACCTGCATGCGAACCGTACCGGACAGGTGAGCGAGCGAATCGGGACGGGGCGCGAATGGAATGTCTTCACCGATCGTCGAAACGGCCCTGGGCTCGCGAAAATGCCGCGACAGGATCCGATATGCATCACCAAGTTGTCGATCCACGATTTCCGAAGGTTCACGGCGGGCGAATTCCGTTTTTCGAATCCGCGGCACGACGTGTGCATGAAACAGGGAATCGACCACCTCCGGCCGGTTCCGGTAAAGGGCAAGCAAACGAATCTGAACCCCTCTTATCACCTGGTCTCTCATCGTCCTTTCGCCGACACCGAAGACAACCGTATACGGCGCGACACCCATATCCCGGAGCGTCTCCATATCGCGAAAGAGCCCGGTCGTATCGATTCCGGCACGCCACCAACGTGGACCGTCCGACGTCCAACCGGCAGGGATGCCGGTCTCCGGCGTTTTCTGATCACATCCCGGGATAAGAAGGATGACGGGTAAGAGAAGGGCCACGTATCTAAAACACGGAGGGATGGGGCACGCACGCATCTGCCTATTGCTCATCGGGAGCCGGCTCCGGTTTTGCGGAGGCGGCCGGGGGATCCGGAAGCTTCTCTGCGAGACGTACGAATATGTGGCGCCGGTCCATGGCAACGACCTTGATGACACTCCCGGATGCGATAAATTCGCCTTCGGTGGTAACCTCGATCCGTTCATCACCAATTTCGACGACGCCGCTCGGCCGCAGCGGCGTGACGGCCGCACCGGTTTGCCCCAGGTATCTGGAGCGGGTTTCCTGGGCGGCCGCATCCTCCTCGTCGGGGCCAATGCTCGTCGCCAGCACGAAACGCTCCCAGGCACCGGAGCGCCAGATCACCCAGCCCAACAGCGCCAGCACACCCATGGTGGCTCCAAGCGTCACCCACCCCGCAAGCATTCCCCCTGTCGAGAACATATATCCAACGGCAAAAATCAGCACCAGGAAACCGAGAATACCCACGACGTTCATGCCCGGAATCAGATAGATCTCAACGCCGATTAGCGCGAGTCCTACGAGAATCAGAAGTATCGGTGCGAGAAGTTCCACAACGTTTGAGGTAAGCACCCGACGGGTATCGGAAAGCACTATATGGAACGTACTTTTATTCGGCTACCCTCGACTGCAATGACCTTGATGGTGGTTCCTGACGGAATAAAATCACCTTGCGAGACCACGTCAACCCTCATGCCGTCGATTTCCGCAGTTCCCGAAGGTCGGAGGATGGTAACCGCCCGTCCGGTTTTTCCCATTAGTTCCTCTTTCGGATCGGCCGACAGGTATCCTGCCGTACTCTCCAACTCGGGTTGAAGCACCAGTTGGCCGAACACCCGAGACCGTGGCAGGTACCTTCCGAGCGAAAATCCCAGCAGTATCAAAAGGGTCAAACTGGCGGCCATGGTAAGAATGGCGGACGTAATCTCTTTGGGCTCGGGAAACTGAAAACCGACATTCCCGATCAATGCAAAGAGCAGGGAACCGACGAGAAGCACCAATCCACTGATCCCTGCAACACCGAAACCGGGGATGATGAAAATCTCGATCACCAGCAGTACCACGCCCATCAAGAAAAGTACGACTTCCCAGCCCTGTACGAGTCCCAGCATGTAGCTCGGCGCGAAGAAAAAGACGGTTCCGATTGCCGCCATCGCTCCGGGAAATCCGATGCCCGGTGTGCGCAACTCGAAGTAGAGCCCGCCCATCATCATCAGCATGAGAAGCGACTGCAATACCGGAGATCCGAAAACACGCAGGATACGTTCGGCCCGTGTCGCTTCATGGCGGACAATCTCCCGCCCACTTACACCCAGCGCCTCCAGTACATCCGGCAACGTGGGATAGACGGCATCCGCCATCCCTAGCTCAACGGCTTCGTCGGCGGTCAGCGTAAGTACCTCGCCGGCGACCGACACCCCTTCAACGGTTAACTTCTCGTCTACCATCGCCTCGGCCACCCTCGGATCGCGACCCTTGGCCTCTGCCGTGGCACGCATCTGACCGCGCATGTAGCTCTGATACTTGTCGGGCGCAGCTTCACCGGTGCCGCCTTGCACGACGGTAGCGGCACCGATCGATGCACCAGGTACCATGACGATCCGATCGGTAGAGAGTGCTATGAGTGCACCGGCAGACGCCGCATTCTTGTCGATGAAGGTGACTGTGGGAACCCCTGCGGCCAACATGGTCTGAACAATTTTGTCCGCAGCCGCGACGAGCCCCCCGAAGGTGTCCATGTGAAAGACGATCACTGACGCGCCCGCATCCCGGGCATCCGAGGTCGCCCGGTCCAGGTAGTGCGCAAGCGTGTTGTCCACCATTCCGTCCAGCGGAACGACATAGACGGGTCCAGGGGTTTCAGGTGGAAGAAGCGTATCGAGGGCATACGGCTGGGCAAGCAAAACCGGGCCGCTTCCGAGCAGCGACACCGACAGCAGGACAAGGATGGAGGAACTACGGTTTACCATGGAATCCAACCGGAAATAGGTGCGCATGCCTGACGGCAAGCGATCGTTCAATCCAAGATACGTGATATCGGTAGTGAAGGTTCGTTTTTGCCCTTCCCTACGGCACGATTAGTACCGGGGTGCCGACACCCACGAGATCGTACAACCGGTCCATGTCCGCATTCCCGAGCGCGATGCAGCCATCCGTCCAGTTGGCCTTGCCTTTTACGCCCAAACCGTGAAACTCTATCCACCCTCCAAGTCGCGTATTCATCGGGGGCGAACGAAACGTCATCGCCGCTTTGACGATCTCCGCATACTGATGCCTGGATATGATCCCGTTACGCAGACCGCGCTCTGCATGACGCGGAGTGGGATAGTTGAGCACAAGCGCCTTGTGAAACTTACTGTTAGGATTGAGTTTGCTAATAAAAAACAGTCCTTCCGGCGTTCGGCGTTGCTCGGGATTTAACACGCTCCCGCGATGTTCCTTGTCTCCCTCCGGATTTACGGCGAGATCGACGTCGAAGCCGGCGACCAGCGTCTCCTCCTCATACACATACACCTTTTGTTTCTGCTTGGCGACCAGCACCCATTTATTGGACAGGGCCCCGCTGCGGATATAGCCGATACGACCGTCGCGTGTGCGAACCACACTCCATCCGCCGTCGCGCCTCACACGATGAACCATGTCACCCGCATCAAGTACCGCGATCGAATGCGTCGATGAGGGGCGTGCATACATGGGAACACTTCCCGAAGTCACGATATCGACGGCCGACGTGGTAACCTGTCCGAAAAGTTCCTTGATGCGCTTCGGCGGGATGGGCGAAAGCCGGGAAAACGCATGTTCCGATCGCTTATTTGCCTCCAAGCCATTCGAAGAGACCGTCTGCGAGAGGCCCCGAACACTTCCCGGCACGAAGAGGAGTGCCGGAAACAGCAATATCCAGATAATCCGAGCGGGACGTCCTCGCATTATTTGCCTAATTTCGTGCACAGCTCCGGGGGCGAACTTTGCCTGCCTCGTCCGGGAGAAAATGTTTGGAGAATGTCACGTTTACGTACCTTCCGCTCACTGGTTCGCCGAGCCGGCCGGAAATCCGCATTCGCGCCCGCGGCTCCAGCGACAATCGGTCCGAGGTCGTTGGACCATGCCGCCCACCAACCTGCGTTTACCGGGTCTATGACACTATACCACCTATCGTGCCACCGGCCGAAGTCCATTCTTTTCATTTTACTATCAGGTGTGGTGCTCACGGCACTGTGGGCCGGCTGCACATCCTGCGCTCCCTCACCGGGGGCCGAAATCATGACGGTGAGCGGGTTGATTCCGGCGGATTCACTGGGACGCTGTCTCCCCCATGAGCATGTGCTCGTGGATTTTGCCGGGGCCGAACGGGCTCTGCCGCCGCGGTACGACCGGGACAGTGCATTTACCGTCATCCTGCCGTACCTGAATGGCGTGGTTGCGCGTGGGCTCGAAGCGTTCATCGAATGCACGCCGGCCTATCTCGGCAGGGACCCGTTGCTACTACGAAGACTGTCCCGCGAAACGGGCTTGCACATTCTGACAAACACCGGGTATTACGCCGCCCGATCACATGCCCACCTGCCCGGGCATGCCCTTGAGGAGACCGCCGACCAACTGGCGGCGCGATGGATTGCCGACTGGGAAAACGGAATCGACGGGACCGGCGTCCGACCCGGTTTCATCAAAATCGGCGTCGACGCCGGGCCGCTGTCGGAGGCAGGCGAACGGATCGTCCGGGCCGCGGCGCGCACGCACCTGGCAACGGGCCTGACCATTGCCGCACATACCGGGGATGCGGAAGCGGCGAAGGAGCAGGTAAAGATTCTCGCGGAAGAAGGCGTCGATCTGTCCGCCTGGATCTGGGTGCATGCACAAAACGGAAAGGAGTCCATCGTTCATGAGAACCTGGCCAAAAACGGCGCCTGGTTGTCATTTGACGGATTGAACGAGACAAATGTCCGTGCATACGTCAACACGCTCAGCCGGTTGAAAGAGCGTGGATTTCTCCCGCGGTTGCTTGTTTCTCATGATGCAGGCTGGTATCACGTCGGTGAGCCGGGCGGTGGATCATATCGGCCCTATACCACGCTGTTTGACACACTGCTGCCCGCACTCGAAAAAGCAGGTTGGTCGGCTGAAGAACGCAGGATGCTCACTGTCGGGAATCCCGCCCGGGCGTTTTCGGTGGGGAAGCGGGCCGCGGCATCCGGATGACGGGACTCGCGCGCCTATTTGCCCGCAAGATGGGTAGATTTTTGCCGGATTCCTTCCCATCCACAACCTCCGAAAACTATCTTCCGCCCAAAACGCGGTGATGCCGGATTTGACCCATGGGATTTGAAGCCTGGATAGCAGTCGCAGTCATCGTTTTATGCCTGGCCGTCATGGTGGGCACGAGGCTGTCGCCCGACGTCGTGATGCTCGGCGGTCTGGCGCTTCTGATCGTCTCGGGCATCGTTCCTCCCCACAAGGCGCTGGCGGGCTTTTCAAATGAGGGCGTGCTGACCATCGCCTGCCTGTATGTCGTCGCCGCCGGTCTACGCGATACCGGTGCACTCGATGCGGTGGTTTCAAACCTTTTGGGACGACCAAAAACGGTTTTTGCGGCCCAGTTACGGCTGATGCTGCCCGTGACACTCATGAGTTCGCTCATCAATAATACGCCGGTCGTCGCAACGTTCATTCCCGCCTTGCGCGACTGGAGCCGGCGCGCGGGCTTCTCCATCTCCCGATTAATGCTGCCCCTGAGTTATGCAGCCATTTTCGGAGGAACCTGCACGCTGATCGGTACCAGCACCAATCTTGTCGTCAACGGGATGATGATCGACCACCCGCAACTCGAGGGAATCGGCTTCTTCGAACTCGCCTGGGTGGGTCTTCCGATCGCTGTAATCGGTACGATCTACGTGCTCGCACTCGGAAGCTGGCTGATCCCCGATCGCATGCCTGCACGGGAGATATTCCGGGATCCGAGGGAATACACCGTCGAGATGATTGTTGAAAAGGACAGTCCGTTGATCGGCCAAACGGTTGAGCAGGTGGGGCTCCGCCACCTGCCGGGTCTCTACCTGATCGAGATCGATCGTGACGGAAATATTATCGCCGCAGTGTCGTCTGCCGAAAAACTGCGCGCAAACGACCGGCTGATCTTCGCCGGCGTGGTCGAGTCGGTCGTCGATCTATTAAAGATTCGCGGCCTGCAACTGGCAACCGATCAGTTATTTAAGCTTGCCGTCGGTCCGCAACAGCGACGTCTCGTGGAAGCCGTCGTGTCGGACTCCTCGCCGATCGTAGGACAAACCATTCGCGAGGGCAGGTTTCGAAACCGATACCGCGCCGTCGTCATTGCCGTCGCGCGAAACGGTGAACGGATCCGGAAGAAAGTCGGCGACATTCGACTGCGACCCGGAGATACCCTGTTGCTCGAGACACGCCCGTCTTTCGTCAATATCTATCGCAACTCCCGCGACTTCCTGCTGGTAAGTCCACTTGCCCATGCCGACCACGGCGAGGATGGTCGCTCCTGGCTCGCCTGGTTGATCCTGCTTGCGCTGGTTACCCCGGCCATTCTGGGCTGGCTCAGTATCTTCGAGGCCTCCATACTGGGAGCCGGTGCCATGCTCGCAACAAGATGCTGCACCCTCACCAGCGCCCGGAGAAATATCGACACCCAGGTCCTGCTCGTCATTGCGGCAGCTTTCGGACTCGGGAACGCCCTCTCGGCCAGTGGTGCCGCCGAAGCATTCGGTACGGCCATCATGCGGCTGGCCGGCGATCATCCCCTGACCCTGCTGATGGGCGTCTATTTCGCGACATCACTGCTGACCAACTTCATCACGAACAATGCAGCCGCCGTACTCATGTTTCCCATCACACTGGCTACGGCTGACGGCGCAGGCATCTCTTTTTTACCCTTCGCTATCGTAATCATGCTTGCGGCTTCCGCCAGTTTCGCTACTCCTATCGGTTACCAGACCAATTTGATGGTTTACGGTCCGGGCGGGTATCTCTTCAGAGATTACCTGCGCATCGGCTTGCCGCTAACCGTGATCATCGGTGCAGTGGCCGTGTTACTCGTTCCGATCGTCTGGCCGTTTTAGTCACCGGCGAAGGAAACGCATCTAATGTTCGGGTACTTCGAATCGGCAATGGATCAGGTATCGAGGTGCCCTCACCGGCATCACGGACGGGAGCTGCTTACTGCGCCCTGTTTTCCACGATCCTTCCGTGCCCTCACCGGCATCACAGACCAGACAGGAATCCGGGCCGGCCATTCACAGTAAAAGCCTGTGTTCGCAGGCCCCGCCGAATCGACACCTTATGAAACGCAAATCGCGCATATCCAGACGCCAGTTCCTGGCTGCAGGGACGGGGCCGCTCGCCGCCTGGCTGGGTGGTTGCAAGGCCGACCGCGATGCGGCCATGCGTGCGGAGATTCAACGTGCGGCAGACATCGTCGCCGCCGCCGTTCCTGTCGCGGAGTCCGACCCCGCCAGACCGTTGTTTCATTTCCGGCCGCCTGCGCAGTGGATGAATGATCCAAACGGTCCCATTTTTCATGGCGGATACTACCATGTGTTCTATCAGCATAACCCGTTCGAGGACCGCTGGGGACACATGTATTGGGGCCATACACGCAGCAAGGACCTGGTGAATTGGGAGCACCGGCAAATCGCGCTCGCGCCTTCCTATGAGGCAGGGGAATCGCATTGTTTTTCCGGCTGCGCACGTGTGAACGGTGCCGGAAAACCCATGTTTTTCTATACGAGCGTAGAGAAACGGGGGCCACGCGGAGAAAACACCCGCCCCTTCGAACAATGGGCGGCGGTCGGGAGTGAAGATTTGGAGACGTGGACCAAACATCAAGAAAATCCGATCCTTTCCTTCAAAAATCACGGCGGGCCACGTTTCGGTGACAGTTGGCGCGATCCCTTTCTTTTCGACGCGGAGGGGCGCACGTTTATGGTCCTCGGAGCACGCCAGGATGGCGAAGCCGTGATACCACTCTACGAATCGGAAAGCGACCGCCTGGTCGACTGGCGCTACCGCGGCATTCTGTTTCGCAAGCCGGCAACAGAGGTTGAGTTCTTCGAGTGTCCCAATTTCGTTCCCCTCGGTGAACAGTGGATGCTCATCTATGCGCCGTACCGATCACTCGAGTATGTCGTGGGCTCATTCGACTCGTCTGCCGGCTCCTTCACGCCGGTGTTCGACGGCATCCTGGATCCGGGTACTTCCCATACGGCCCACTTCTATGCATCCAACGTGTTCTTTGACGGCCGTGGCAGGTGCATTTTGCTCGGATGGATCCGGGGATTTCCGGACAACAAAGGATGGAATGGATGTATGGCACTGCCGCGCATCCTTAAGGCGGGACCGGACGGACGCCCGCTTCAGACGCCCGTTCCGGAACTCAGGAAGTTGAGGGACGCCTACCAGGGATTTGCAGGGACCCGTGTCGGATCCGAGCCCGTTCTCTTGACCGGCAATGCCACCACAACGGCTGAATGGCTCATGGATATCACCGTAACAGGTGATGATGCGGCCGGTTTGCGCCTCGTGGACGAGGGAGACAAGGAGGTGCTGTCGGTGCAATATGGCGGTGCGGTGCTGTCAATTAATGGGCAGGACATTTCATATGCGCCTCCGGACCGAGCCGAGACGATTCGCTTGCATGTTTTCACGGATCGATCGACCGTAGAGATCTTCGTCGACGACGGCCGTCTGGCGGTGACAAAATTGTTCGAACATGCACCGGATCCACTCCGCCTCGAAGCATTCGGCCGAGGCAGCGCCGTCTTCCAGCGTCTCGATGTGTGGAAAATGAAGCCCGTCTGGAGATCCGCAGCCTGAGGCGACAACTTAAAGTAGTCCGGCTTTTTCGGCATACGCCGGTAATGGCGTCAATCGGAGGAAGCGTATCT
>CAZIIP010000026.1:411-17843 GCA_964539455.1 uncultured Rhodothermales bacterium | reverse complement strand
TATCTCCAGAAACGGTTGATTTCTCGTTGGTGCCATTCGCAATAACACAGCCGATGTACGCGCGAGTCCTCCGCTTGATCGGCAAACAATGGCAGTTGTCTCAATGATCACTTGATCGGCATCAAAACCGTTTTCCGTCTGCAGGTTTCGTGCGAAACCGTGTCGGCAAATCGACTCTGACACCCGCCGGTTAGTATCGTTTATGGCGGCGTCTGTTTGGTGAGCATGGTGTGGTGGAGCGGTGAATTTCATGTGAGAGGATTGTGTGCTGAAAATGAACCGCTTTTTGCCGGGTGAGGAATACGGTAGAGTGTATCCGTTCGGTAGACTACCTCTTGCCTTTCTCCCAGTTGGGCGGTAGTAGATCGTCGATGCGCTTGGTAGAGTTACGGTGGCATGCAGGAATCAATGGGCCGGAATGGCCCGTGTGTCTGTCGATGGTTAGATCAAAAAAGGGCTGCCTCAATCGGATGGGTGCCGGTTGCTGATCAAAAAACGGCGGACCGGACAGACCGGACCGCCGTTTGTCGTCAGAAGAAGTAAAGGCTCACGCGACTTCGGTTTGTCCAGGCATGGCGACCGGGTAGTAACCGTCTTCGTCGGGCACAACCTTCGGCATGGCATCCCAAGCGAGTCTTTCCGGCATAAGATTGACGTCGGATGCAATGGCATCGTCCCACTCAAGAAGTTGGCCGGAGTACGTTGCCATGCGACCGAGGATGGCGGTCATGGTCGCTTTCGCCCCGTTCTCGGCGTCCGCATATTTGAAATCACCGTTGGCTACGGCTGCGAACAGTTCGTCGTGTTCGACCTGGTACGGGTTCGGATCGTTGTCCGAATTGTGGCGCATGACGGTGTTGCCGGCGGGATCGAGGATAATGCCCGGTTCGGGCGCCGTACCGTTTGTGCCGTGGAAGGCTTCACTTACGCGGTTCATGCAATTTCGAATATGGCGGCAGGCACTGATCATGCGCGAGCCGTCTGCATACTCGTACTCCACGTAGTGATGATCATAGATCTCGCCGTGTTCCTTTCCCGTCCGCACCTGGCGCCCGCCCAATCCGTTGGCGCGCACCGGATAGGCTTTGTGGACCCAGTTGCCGACATCGAGGTTATGGATATGCTGTTCGACGATATGGTCGCCGCAGAGCCAGTTAAAGTAATACCAGTTTCTCATCTGGTATTCCATTTCCGTCTGCTCCGGCTTTCTCTCCCGGACCCAGACACCGCCGCTGTTCCAATAGACGCGTGACATAATGATGTCACCGATGGCGCCGTTGTGGAGCTTGTCGACCCATTCCCGATACACGGTCTGGTAGTGGCGCTGTAATCCGACGACCACATTCAGCTTTTTCTCAACCGCCTTTTCGGCGGTTGCCATCACCTGGCGCACCCCGGGAGCATCCGTCGCAAGCGGCTTTTCCATAAAGACATGTTTGTCGGCATTGATGGCCGCCTCGAAGTGCGCGGGCCGGAATCCGGGTGGCGTGGCAATGAGAACCACGTCTACCAGCGGGATGACCTTTTCATACCCGTCAAAGCCGACGAACCGTCGATCCTGCGGCACTTCGACGTGGTCTGCGACCGACATCATGCCACCTTCGGGGTTTTCAACCTCGGCTTCGAGAATGTTATTAAGGCTTGTTTCCAGCCGATCCTGAAACGCATCGGCCATTGCCACCAGCTTGACGTTCTGTTTGGTGGACAATGCCTGAACGGCGGCGCCCGTACCGCGGCCGCCGCATCCGATCAGGCCGACCTTGATGGTGTCGTCAACACTCCCGGCGCGTATGCCGGCTTGAAGCGGCATCGTGCCCGCCAGGATGCCGCCGGAAAGGGCGGCAGAGCTTTTGACGAAGTCGCGCCTGTTGATAGCGCTCGCTGCATGCGATTTCGACTTCATGTGTGGTACCTCAGCTGATTGGTTCACAAAAACAGTCTATTCTCCAAGCGTCTGCATAAAAAATGCATCGATTTCGTCTGGTGACAATTCCTTCGCCGGCCGGATGAGTCGAAAGCCTACGAACGGGGAATCCGTATTCCACCAGAGGCTCTTGGGCAGTTGCGGGTCGCGGCGCTTCCACGCCAGGCTCGATTCCAGACGCTCGGCGCATCGAAGGGCGGCGGGATCGTCATCGTACGCTCCTCCGCGGACCGTCCGAGGATGCAAGCTCGTGGGCTCCGCCCAAGGAGTCGTCACGCCGTCTTCGAGTGTGGCATAGTAGTCCGGGATATACTCGTCCAGCGTCCACTCCGCGACATTTCCGTGCATATCATAGAGGCCCCATTCGTTAGGCTGTTTGGTACCGACTGGATGGTACTCCTCGCCGGAGTTCTCCAAGTACCAGGCATACGCGTCCAATTGCTCTGGATCGTCACCAAAGGAGTACGCCGTCTGTGCGCATGCGCGGCACGCATATTCCCATTCGGTTTCTGTCGGCAGACGGTAAAAATACCCCGTCTTCTGATACAACCACCGGGCAAATTGCAGCGCAGCCCACTGTGTTATGCCCACTACGGGATGGTCTCCCTTCGGCATTCCAAACGCCGGATCCTCGTACGCCGGACTGGGACGTATGGCTGCGTCTACGTCGAAAGGTTCCCGTTCGGAAAAGGTCGAGTCGCTGTCGAGACTCTTGTTTTGAAACAGGTTGTATTCGTTGTGCGTGACTTCGTATATCCCCATCCAGAAGGGCTCGATCTCGATTGTCCGCCGCGGCCCTTCGTCTCCCTCTCTGCCGGGCTCATTTTCGGGACTGCCTACTACGAAGCTTCCCCCCGGGATGTAGGTTAACGTATGGCTGACATCCGATCCGGGAAACCGCTGGGTTACCGTGGCATGAAGGGTTGGTACGTCTCCGGTGCCTTCGGCTTCCGCATTTTCGACCGGGGCTTCGGTCTCGTCCGTGACCGCATCTTCTGTCTGCCCTGACTGTGCCGTAGAGGCGCATCCCGCTAACAAAATGGCGAATGCTCCTGCTGTGAAAAGTCTCATATGAATCGCTGGATGTTGTGGGCCGTTCGGCCCAATACGCATTTTTTTCTCTATTGAAGGAAGATACGCCCAACCGCGCCTTTCACCGGACACAAGGGTTCTTTTTCGCGTGATTTATATGGTTGGAGGGTTGACCGGTGGTCGCCGGCGTAGTTCGTTCCGGTTCTATCGAAGGTGGTGGCACATTGCCGGGCCGGCTCCGAGATTGAGGGACAAGCGCGTGTTCAGCCTTGACAGCCCATCAATTAACGCCGTACATAGGGTCCATGCAACCGAAGCTCTCCCAAATTCACGGACGAACGGCCATGTCGGATAATCCAAAGGAACTGATTTTTCTGTTTATCGGCGTATCGACTGCACAGTCCTCCAGTGTGGCGTCATTTCCAAAGTGGATGGAATTGCTGGGGCGCCCGGAGGTGAAAATGGAAGGGGTGGATTTCGCGCTGGATGATGAACCGGAGCGCTATCGGGCTACGCTGGAGCGGATGAGGAGCCGGGAAGATGTGTTGGGAGGTTTGGTCACCTCACACAAGATCAGCCTCGTAGAAGCCGGCCGCGATCTGTTCGATGAATTGACGCCGTTTGCCGAGATGCTCGGTGAGGTATCCTGCATTTATAAAAGAGACAGTAGGTTGATTGGTGAGACGATGGATGCCCACGCCGGGGGCGCTGCACTCCGGGATGAGATAGGTCATCACTATTTCAGGAATCGGGAGGCTTCGGTCTTGATCCTCGGTGCCGGGGGGGCCGCTACCGGGCTTTCCCTTGATCTGCTCACGCGTCCGGATCCGTCCGATCGTCCCGGGAATCTCATCTTGGTCGATCGATCCCGTGAACGTTTGCAGCGAATCGACAACATTTTGCGATCGATCGATCACGATGCCCGGGTGGACCTGTTCCTCCACGATAAAGCCGAAGAGAATGATGCACTTGTAGCCGAATTGCCGGACGGTTCGGTAGTGATAAACGCGACGGGCATGGGGAAAGACACGCCGGGATCCCCCGTGACGGACGGCGTTCGTTTTCCGGCGGGCGGACGTATCTGGGAATTGAACTATCGAGGGCCCCGCAAATATCTGGTACAGGCCCGGGAGCAAGCCTCCTCGCGTGGTCTATACGTATTTGACGGCTGGGGATACTTTATCCGTGGCTGGTCGTCGATTATCGGCCGGGTGCTCGATGTAGAGATCGACGCCGAACTCAGAAAGAAAATGGGCCGGGCCGCGCGCACGTCACAATGACAGGAGGGCTTCGCTTACGTCTCCGGATGATGATGTTTCTCCAGATGTTTTCCTGGGGAGCATGGTATGCCACAACCGGAAACTATATGGCCTCGCACGGCATGTCGGAGGCGATCTACTGGGCCTATACCGTCGGACCGTTTTCGGCCGTGGTGGCGCCGTTTTTTCTCGGCGTTATTGCCGACCGCTTTCTACCGGCCGAGCGGCTGCTCGGGGTATTGAGTATTGCCGGCTCCTTTCCGATGTTTGCCGCATCGCTGGTACCGGACGGTCGCTCCGGCATCTTTCTGGCGCTGTTGCTGATGCATACCCTGTGCCACTTCTCCGGATTGGGTTTGACGAGCGCACTTGCGTTCCACCACATTACGGACAGGGAGCGGCAGTTCACGGGAATTCGTGTGTTTGGGACCGTGGGCTGGATGGCGGCCGGCGTGCTGGTCAGCTATGTCCTGAAAGCCGATCAGACCCCTATTCCCCTGCAGATTGCGGCCGGTTCGGCCTTTCTGTTCGGCCTGTACAGTTTTACACTGCCGCACACGCCGCCTGCGGCTTCCGGCGAGAGGTTCACTATCCGACGGATTCTGGGTCTGGACGCCCTGCGCCGGCTCCACAGCCGATCATTTGCCATATTCCTGCTCAGCATATTTTTGCTCTCCATCCCTCTGTCCACCTATTACGCGTATGGTCCGATCTACCTGAACGCGGCCGGTATGAGTGATCCGGCCTTCAAAATGGCTTTCAACCAGCTCTCGGAGATTGTGGTGATGTTTTTGATGCCGCTTTTCCTCGTCCGGCTGGATGTGAAGAAGCTCTACATGATCGGGATGGCGGCATGGCTCTTGCGTTTTTCACTTTTCGGACTGGCAGCGGTGGACGGTGTTGCCTTGCTGATATTTACCGGGATTCTTTTGCACGGAATATGCTTCAATTTCACCTTCATCTCCGGCCAGATCTACGTCGACCGTCTGGCGACGCCCGCCATACGCGCGCAGGCTCAGGGTCTAATGGTAATGGTAAATACCGGTCTGGGTCTGATGACCGGAGCGATCGTTAGCGGCAACCTGTTCAATCTGATCGTCGGTGGCGCGATCGGCGACTTGGGCAATTGGCGAATATTCTGGGGGATACAGGGCGCGGTCGTCGTCGTGGTGCTGCTGGTGTTCGGCTTGTTCTTCAGGCCGGAGGTGAGGAGGTGAGAAGGGTCCTGGGCAACTTTACGGAGTCGGAGGATTTCGAGTTTTGGGCCTCGCGTTCCGATTGGCCGGTTCCCGTTTGCGGGTTTCGAATGCCGAAATCCCCGAATATCCCAGGTGCGACGAGGGCCTGTCCCGATGTAGATCGGGGATGCCGAATTTGCGAATGCCCTGCGCGAAGTGAAGAGGGCCGAACTTCGGCCATCAATTATGAGCGATGAATCGAAAGTGTGGACCCAGTCCCATGACTGGACATATCTCCACGGAAGCGTGGTCGAAGGACACAGGGTTGCTTCCGGACAAAACCGCGATCCACGCTTTCCGGAGGGGACTCTCGCCGTGCAGATCCCTCACTTCCTGGCTCTGGGTCTGGACCTCCGCATGTATTACCGGGCCACGCTGAACGTGTCCTTCGTCCCGTATCGGTTTGTCCCGAAGGTACCGGTCGCGAGGTTCAGGCAACTCAAATGGTGTCCAACCGAACCGGCGGAAGACTTCAGTTTTTTCGACTGTGCGGTCGCGGTACCCGGAGACCCTTTACGGTCCGGTCTCATTTATTATCCCCACCCCGAGACCAAACCCGAGCACTTTCAGAGTCACCATGTGCTCGAAATACTAACCACGCGACTTCCGGGAATCGATTACGGCGTTGAGGTAATCACTGGAATCGACACGAATCAAATCCGCCCGGCGCTGCTCCTCTGATCGCCTGACGACGCGCAGTGGGTGTAGGGTTATTGCTGACATGGGGCCCGGTCGAAATCCTTACACCACGCACCGGTACATTGCTGTCATCCACTGCCGCAGGTGGTCGAATTATTGATTGGGGACGTTCGCAAAACCTTCACAATACGAGTCTTTTCATGTTCGGACGAGAGAAGCCCGAGGTTCTGGTGGTCGGTGCAGGACCCGTCGGTCTAACGGCAGCCCTCCGGCTGGTGCAACAGAATGTCGATGTGGCTATCGTTGACAAGGAGTGGCGACCCGCGGCGCACTCCTACGCACTTGCTCTGCATCCTCAATCGCTTCAATTGCTCGACGAGCTTGGCGTATTGGAGGAGGTGCTGGCACGTGCCTACCGTGTTCGGACCATCGGACTGTACGACGGCGCCGCACGAAGGGCTGGAATACAACTGACGGAGACGGAGGAAAAGTACTCTTTTGTGGCCGTGTTGCGCCAGGATGTGCTCGAGTCGGTGTTGGAAAAAGCACTGAAAGAGCGGGGTGTGCGTGTGCTGTGGAATCATCAGGCGTCGGACCTAACGATGTTGGATGATCACGTAAACGTCACGGTTGAACGTCTCGAGAAAGAGTCGATGGGATATGCGATCGCCCATACCGAATGGGTGGTCGCGCGGTCTGAGCGACTGGGGGTACCGTTTGTTGTGGGCGCAGACGGACACCGGTCGGACGTCCGTCATGCCGCGCAAATTGACTATCCACTCGTCGATACGCCACAGCACTTTGCCGTCTTCGAGTTCAAGACGAATATCGACCTTGGCGATGAACTGCGGATCGTACTGGACGACGAGACCACCAATGTGCTTTGGCCCCTTCCCGACGGCTATTGCCGGTGGAGTTTTCAACTCAAGGACTTTGATGCGCCGGTGGAAACCCGGAGCAAGGATAATCTGCTCGTCGAATTGGGAGCCACCCGATTTCCGGTGCTGGCGGAGGAAAACCTTCGCACGATGATAGAGGAGCGCGCGCCGTGGTTTACCGGAAGCGTAGATCAGATTCAGTGGCGTCTGGCGATACGCTTCGAAAAGCGGCTGGCGGATGCATTCGGGCGCCACCGCATGTGGCTGGCCGGCGATGCGGCACATATGACGGGGCCGGTCGGCGTACAAAGCATGAACGTAGGGATGAGAGAAGCACGTGATCTGGCAAATCTCATAACCGGAATTCTGCAAGGCGGACAGGCGCATGACGAGCTCGAGACGTACAACATGGACCGGTTGAACGAGTGGCGTAAGCTGCTGGGACTCGAAGCAGGCCTGAAGCCGCAAGCTGGATGCGACCCATGGCTTAGGACATACGCGGACACCCTGTTAAGCTGTATTCCAGCATCCGGTTCGGTGATGCGACAACTCGCTTCACAGCTCAAGTTGCAGGTCGAATAGGCCACATCCGTCCCCGTGGCATACCTCATTTTTTCACAATACGTCTGCCATCCGCCTAAACATACACATGATTAATATTATTAGCGGCTTGCGGGGTGTTTGATTGTGAAAAAGCTGCGGAGCATTTCCGGGTAGGGAAACTCCCCACATGGGGTTCAGGAGCACACCGTCAGGGCGCGAGGGCGCTCCTGTGTAGCTACCGTTCCTCGGAATCATGGGATTACACGGAGTCCCTTCTCCGGGTGTTTGTGGGAGCCTGAATGACGGTTGCATTACGTTCGATTTAGATCGCTGAAGCATCCGTCCAACCATGAAGCATACATATGGAAGTCCCGAAAACCGGCCGGCCGGCACGAAATTTTATGCAGGAGGTCATCGCGGCGACCCCTGGCAAGCCGAATCTGGAGCTATGCATCCAGTGTGGTGCCTGTGGTGGATCCTGTCCGTCCGGTGCCGACATGGAACACAGCCCGCGCAAGTTATTCGCGCTGATTGAAGCGGACATGCGCGAAGCGGTGCTGAAGAGCAATACCCCCTGGTATTGCGTGTCATGTTACTACTGCATGGTTCGCTGTCCTCAGGATGTACACATCACCGATTTGATGTACACCCTGAAGCGAATGGCGATCTCGGAAGGTTTTTATCACGAGTCTACCGCTTCGGATGCGCCTGACTTTTCGGAGACGTTTATCGACTATGTCGAGAGTTACGGCAGGAGTTTTGAGTTGGGGCTTGCGACCCGCTTCCATCTTCGCCATCATCCGATCGGCGCACTGAAAATGGCGTCGTTTGGATTGAATATGCTGAGAAAGGGCCGCATGGACCTCACGCCAACCAAAATCAAGGGAATAGGTCAGCTTAAGACCATCCTTGCAAAGGCCAAGGAAGTCGGAGGTGAATCTGAATGAAATATGCCTACTATCCGGGGTGTTCGCTCGAGCGAAATGCCTCGGCCTATCACGACTCGGCCACGGCGATTGCCGAGCGTCTCGGACTTGAGTTCGAGGAAGTGCCGGACTGGAATTGCTGCGGTGCGACCGAGTACGTCTCCATAGATCTGATACCCGCATATGCATTGATTGCGCGCAATCTTGCGTTGGCTGCAGACATGGACGGCGGTACGCCGAAGGATTTGATTGCGCCGTGTAGTGCCTGCTTTCTGAATCTGACGAAGGCGGACCATTACATGGGTGAGTCTCCCGATCTGTCGAAAAAGGTTAATACGGCATTGGAAGCGGGTGGCCTTCACTACGAGGCCGGTAGCGTACGGGTCAGGAACCTGCTCGAAATGGTGGTTCGCGATGTGGGATACGAGCGGGTTCATGAAGAGGTTACGAGGCCGCTGTATTCGCTGAAGGTCGCACCGTATTTCGGGTGTCTGACCACGCGGCCCGGCTTCGGTGAAGTGCATGATGATCCCGAGTATCCGACTTCCCTGGATAAGCTGTTGGCGGCACTCGGTGCCGAAGTGGTGGACTTCCCAATGAAGGCCCACTGCTGCGGCGGCCACATGACGCAAATCGGCGAGGAGACGGCGCTCGAGCTGATCCGACAACTGCTCAGCAACGCCCAGGACTACGATGCGGACGTCATCGCCACCCTGTGTCCGATGTGCCAACTCAACCTGGATGCCTATCAGGAGAGCGTTAACCGGCACTTCGGGACACACTACAAAATCCCTATTCTGTACTTCACCCAGTTGATGGGCCTGGCATTCGATATCAAGCCGTCACAACTGGGTATCGGCAAGGAGTTTGTCAGCGCCAAACCGGCTCTGGCAAAGATTGAAGAAGAAGCACCCGCCGTACCGAAGAGAAAGCGCAGATCGAGAGAAGCTCTGCCTCTTCCGACTATGGACAAGGAGGGATAACCCATGGAAGACGTTAGAATTGGCGTATACATCTGTCACTGCGGTACCAATATCGCGTCCATCGTGGACGTCGAGGAGGTGGCCAACTGGGCCGGTGCAGAGCTTGAAGACCGCGGCGTCGTGGCGTCGCGGGCGTACAAGTTCATGTGCTCCAGCCTTGGACAGGAACTCATCGAAGCCGACATCAAGGAACTCGGGCTCAATCGCGTAGTGGTTGGCGCGTGTTCGCCCCACCTGCACGAACAAACATTCCGCACGGCATGCAAGCGGGCCGGTCTCAACCCGTTCCTTTGCGAGATGGTGTCGCTTCGTGAGCATGTTTCCTGGGTTCACACGGATAAAGAGGCGGCGACCGAAAAATCAAAGGCCATGATCTCGGCCGGTGTCTCGAGGGTCGCGCTGCACGAGCCGCTCGAGCCGATGGATGTCCCGATCAACGAGGCGACACTTGTTGTCGGCGCGGGGATTGCCGGCATTCAGGCCGCGCTGGAGATTGCAGACAGCGGATTTCCCGTCTACCTCGTCGAGCGTGAGCCCTCGATCGGCGGGCACATGGCACAGTTCGACAAGACGTTTCCCACGCTCGACTGCTCGGCATGTATTCTAACACCCAAGATGGTGACGGCCGGCGATCACCCGAACATCACGTTGATGAGCTACAGCGAGGTGGAAAAGGTCGATGGCTACGTGGGTAGTTTCACCGCCACCATTCGAAAGAAGGCCCGATATGTAAAGGAGGACGTCTGCACCGGTTGCGGCATCTGCATCGAAAAGTGCCCACACAAGGTGCTCGACGACGTCTTCGAAGCCGGCCTCGGATACCGGAAAGCGATCTATCGCCCGTTTCCGCAGGCTATCCCCAAGTATCCGGTCATCGATACCGACCATTGCGTCTATTTCAAGCGCGGCAAATGCAAAGCCTGCGAACGCTTCTGCCCGACCCAGCCCAACTCCATCGACTTTACGCAGGAGGACGAATTCGTCGAAGTTCAGATCGGCAACATCGTGCTGGCGACAGGCTACGACCTGTTTGATCCGCGCCGGATGCCGCAGTACGGATACGGCAGGCTGGCAAACGTTTTCACCAGCATGGAGTTCGAGCGCATGTGCAATGCCTCGGGTCCGACGAGCGGCGCAGTGTCGCTGCGCGATGGTGTGACCGAGCCGAAAGCGGTCGGAATCGTGCACTGCGTAGGCAGCCGGGACCGGCGTTTCAATCCCTACTGCTCGGGCATCTGCTGCATGCAGAGCCTGAAATTCGCCCATCTTGTGAAAGAACGCGTGCCGGGTGCGGAAGTCTTCAACTTCTACATCGACATGCGAACGCCCTTCAAGGATTATGACGAGTTCTATCAGAAAGTGCTTTCAGAGGGCGTTCACTTCATCCGGGGACGCGTCGCGGAAGTGACGGACGCAGCCAGAAAGCCGGGCGAGGAAGGGAAGATCATCGTGCAGGTGGAAGATACCTTGCTGAACATGCAGCGCAGGATCCCGCTGGATATGATCATCCTGTCTGCAGGACTCGAACCACGGCACGACGCTACGGATGTCGCCCAAACGTTCGGGATCTCATGCAGCATGAACGGATGGTTCACGGAAAAGCACCCGAAACTCGATCCGGTCGCCACCATGACCGAGGGTATCTACATCGCCGGTTGTGCACAGGGACCGAAAGATATTCCGGCTTCCGTGTCCCAGGGCGCAGCCGCTTCGGCCAGGATTCTCTCGCGCATCCAGCAAGGAAAGCTGGCGCTCGAGCCGGTTCGTGCCAGCGTGATCGAGGAGAAATGCTCGGGCTGCCGGATCTGCAACACCATGTGCCCCTTCAATGCGATCTCGTTCAACGAAGAGACCAACGTGACGGAGATCAATCCGGCACTTTGCCAGGGCTGTGGTACCTGTGTGTCCGCATGTCCCTCCGGTGCCATCACGGGTACCCAGTTTAGCAACGAGCAAGTACTGGCCCAGCTAGAGGGCCTGTTCGACGTCCCCACCGGAGGAGATGGGGCATCGCTTCCAGAACCTGAACCCGCCTCATAGGAGGTGACTATGGAAAAACCCTTTGAACCTGTAATAGTGGGATTCACATGCAATTGGTGTAGCTATAGGGCTGCCGATCTTGCAGGAATGTCACGGACGAAATATCCGCCCAATGTGCGTCTGATCCGCCTAATGTGCTCGGGCAGACTGGATCCAACCTTCGTATTGACCGCCTTTTCGAAAGGTGCCGATGCAGTCATGATCACCGGTTGTCATCCGGGGGAGTGCCATTATCTGGAGCAAAACTACAAGACCCTGCGGCGTTTTGAGTTGCTGAAGGCAATGATGGCGCAGTTCGGAATCGAACCCGAACGGCTCCGACTCGTCTGGGCCAGCGCTTCGGAAGGCGTTTACCTCGCCGAAGAGATCACGAAGATGGTCGAAGAAGTTCGCGCGCTGGGTCCGCTTAACTGGTCCGAAGTTGTGGGCGGAAGTGAGTTTCCAGAACTAGCGGACAGTGAACAACAGGAGGTAGCAATATGAGCGCCAACGGCAAGCCGAAACTGGCCATGTACTGGGCCGCTGCCTGCGGCGGTTGCGAGGTTTCGGTGCTGAATATCCATGAGCACATTCTCGAAGTCGCCGAAGTATTCGATCTGGCGTTCTTCCCGTGCATCGCCGATTTCAAGACTTCGGATGTAGAAGGCTACCCGGACGAGCACATCGACGTATGCCTGTTCAACGGTGCGATTCGTAACAGTGAAAACGAGGAGATGGCACGCCTGCTTCGGAAGAAGTCGAAGGTGATGGTCGCATTTGGATCTTGCGCCTACGAGGGTTGTATCCCCGCGTTGTCAAACCTTACTTCCAGCGAAGCGACACTCAACAAGGTCTATAACGATAATCCTTCTATAGAAAACCCTGATTCCGTTCGTCCGCAGACGACTATCACGGTGCCGGAAGGAGAGCTGTCGCTTCCCAGCTTTTACCATACCGTACGCTCTCTCGACCAGGTTGTGGATGTCGACTACACCATACCCGGCTGTCCACCGGAATCGCATCAGATTTGGGCCGTGCTGCAGGTGGTAGCTGCGGCTCTGACCGACCAAGGCGACCTTCCGCCGCATGGATCCATCCTCGGTGCCGAAGATCTGGCGGTTTGTGCCGAGTGCCCGTTGGAGAAAGATGTCAAGCACATCAAACACATCAAGCGTCCGCAGGACGTCGTGCCCGAACCGGGCATCTGCCTGCTGGAGCAGGGTCTGCTGTGTTTGGGACCGGCGACACGCGGTGGTTGCGGCGCGCTTTGTCCAAATGTGGGCATGGGCTGCCGGGGCTGCTACGGACCAGTACCCGGCGTTATCGATCAGGGTGCAAGCATGGCGGTTGCGTTGGCTTCCGTGATGGAGCCGGAGTCCTCGCAGCCGGACGGCCGGCATTCGGCCGAAGAGGTGCGGAAGATTGTAGATGAAGTAGTCGATCCGGCCGGGACGTTTTACCGCTTCAGCATGGCACACTCGATTTTACGGCGGGTACGCACGAGTGAAAACGGAAAAGAAAACGGTGAGGTCCAATGAAAAGGATCACCATTGACCCGATTACACGCCTGGAAGGCCATGGCAGAATCGAGATCTTCCTCAATGATGAGGGAAATGTCGAGAATGCCTACCTGCAGATTCCCGAGTTGCGTGGTTTCGAGCAGTTCTGTATCGGTCGTCCGGCCGAGGAGATGCCCCGGATCACCAACCGAATCTGTGGCGTCTGCCCCGAAGCCCATCACATGGCGGCGACCAAGGCGCTCGATGCACTCTATGACATCGAGCCCGCTTCACCGGTCAAAAAGCTCCGCGAGCTGTTTTATTCCGCCTTTTACGTCACGGACCATACGGTCCACTTTTACGCACTCGGCGGGCCCGACTTTGTCGTAGGTCCCGATGCGCCCGCAGCCGAACGCAATATTCTCGGCGTGATCAATAAAGTGGGTGTAGATGCCGGCATGCAGGTTATCAATTGCCGGAAGCGAAACCACCACGTGATCGAGACGCTGGGTGGACGCGCCATTCATCCGGTCGCCGGAATGCCCGGTGGCTGGAGCAAGGCCATGACGAAAGAGGAGCAGGAAGAGATTGTCGGCATCGCAAAAGAAAACGTCGAGTTCAGCAAGTTCTCGCTAAAGCTCTTCGACGAGATCGTACTCGGTAACAAGGAGTACGTCGATCTGGTTACGTCTGACGGCTACGCGCACGAGACGTACTACATGGGGATGGTCGACGACAACAACCACGTCAATTTCTACGACGGCCAGATTCGCGTTGTAGGCCCCGATGGAGCCGAACAAGAAAAATACGACGCCGAAAATTATGCCGATCATGTAGCCGAACGGGTCGAGCCGTGGTCGTACCTGAAATTCCCATACTTGAAAAGTGTCGGCTGGAACGGCTTCACCGACGGCAAGGAAAGTGGTGTCTATTGCGCGACACCCCTTTCGCGCCTGAATGCGTCCGACGGAATGGCGACACCACTTGCCCAGGAGTCGTACGAGAGATTCTACGAGACGCTCGGCTCGGGGAAGGTAGACGGTCGCTACAAGCCCGTTCACATGCGGCTCGCGACCCATTGGGCCCGCCTCATCGAACTGCAATTCGCATCGGAACGCATGCTGGAGCTTGCGGAAGATCCGGAGATTACCGACCCGAACGTTCGCGTGGTAGTGAATAACACACCCGACGAAGGTATCGGATGTGTCGAGGCACCGCGCGGAACGCTGACGCACCACTACCGAACCGATGAACGCGGCGTGCTGACGGACGTGAACCTGATCGTCGGCACGACCAACAACAACGCGGCGATGGCAATGTCGGTTAAAAAAGCGGCCCAGTCGCTCATTTCAAATGGAACGGTCGTTGGTGACGGCATTTTGAACCGCATTGAGATGGCATTCCGGAACTATGATCCGTGCATGTCTTGCGCAACCCATTCGCTGCCGGGCCAGATGCCGCTCGAAGTCGTTATCAAAAATGCCGACGGGTCCGTGCGCGAGCGCTTGAGCAAAAACATTGTCTGATCGCTTATCGGCTCATCCATGTCTGATAATGAGCACACCATCGTGATCGGCCTGGGAAATCCCATCCTTGGTGATGACGGCGTCGGAGTTATCGTCGCGAGGGGGCTACAGGATTTATCGCAAGAACGTCCGGGAATCAAATTCCGAGAGGCTTGCGTGGGGGGGCTGCGTTTGATTGAGATGATGAGCGGATTCCGGCGTGCGATCATCATCGACGCCTACCAGGGACCGCTTGTCGGTGCCGGAGAAGTACGACGGCTTTCAATGAGAGACCTGCGCGGATTGGGGCCGGTACAACCGGGTGCGTCTCCGCATGACGCATCCCTTCCGACGGCGTACGATGCACTGAAAGCATTGGGTTTGGAGCTTCCGGATGAAGAACTCGTTGCCGTATATGCCGTTGGCGCCAACGACGTCGACGTATTCTCAACTGAACTGTCGCCCCCGGTCGCAGCCGCGGTTCCGGCGGTCCGCAGGATGGTGCTGGAGGAGTTGTCAGAAATGCCCGTCTCATCCTAACGCAAACAAGAATCATGGTCTCACCCGAACTCATTCGCCGCTTTTCGTTTTTCGCCGGACTCGATGCTTCCGAAGTATCGGAACTCGCCAAGTTGGCGGATGCCTATGATGCTCGGCAGGGCACGGTGATCTTTCATGAACAGGAGGAGCTGGAATGTCTCTACCTTGTGGTTTCGGGTGAGGTAGGGATTGTGCTCCAAGCAACCGCGCGAGACGTTTCGCACGGCGTTTCCGCACAGCTTACCGGAGATATGGAAATGGAGGACGTCATCGTGAGTTCGGCCAAGGAAGGGGAAATATTCGGATGGTCGTCACTCATTCCTCCCTATGAAGCGACAGCCGGAGCCAAAGTCCTCTCCGATGATGCCTCTCTTGTCATGGTCGATGCCGTAGCACTCAGAAAACGTTTTGACGACCAACCACATTTCGGCTACAAGATGGCAGTGAAGATCGCCCAGGTCGCACGCCAACGTCTCCAGGACATTCGTATCGAATCACTCTCCGAACGGAACGACGGCTGAATTCCCGGCAAGACGTCGGCTACGCAACAGCGTGTCTGTTGCGTCCACGTCTACCATCCGTCGGCAACGGCACTTCCACACTGCGAAAACGAATACCCCCGTTTACGGTAACGGTACGCGCTCTCGGAGCGTGAGTGTACGGTCGGTTCGATCGTCATATGCAACCCGACCGGCACGGCAGGGGGAATACAATGGTCGCCGGAGTCGGCATGCCCCAAAAACCATCAGATGCGCTTCACTAATGAGCTTAAAACCGCGCCATCTATTGCCCTACTACTATAATAGCCATTATACTACGCACTAGGCATATGCCTGCACACCCGTAAATGAATCTGGTAATCTCTACCAAACGATTTCCGAATGCCGTTCGGGAATGGAGAAAACAGAGTGGCGCCCGCGTCCAGGTCGGAAAATGATGGGGCCGGCGTCAAGACCAAGAGCGGTCCGGTGGCGCCCGCGTCCAGGCCGGAAAACGAATCCGGCATCAACACGTGTTGGAGCCGTGTACCGGATATACAAGATAAATATGATGTCATCATTCCACCTAACCCAAGAAAATCCGGCGAGTTGAAGCCGGCGATGCAACCTTCTGTCGTGTGCCGAAGGATGTATCGTTCGTCTGATTGAAGCCGGTTGGAGGATAAGCAGATGGTATCTCCCCAACTGATCAAGCGGTATCCATTCTTCGGCGGACTTACCGAAGAGCAGGTCAAACAAATCGCTATTCTGGGAGAAGAGGAAATTGTGCAGAAGGACGACGTGTTGTTTGAGACGGGTGAGGAAGTCGACGAGCTCTTCCTGGTCGAGAAGGGCGAGTTCGGACTTTACCTCCAGGCTACGGACCGCCACAAGAAGCACAGCATTGTTTCGCAGCTTATGGGAACAGTCGAGATGGAAGGCGTATTAGTGAGCACCGTTGAACCTGGAGAAGTCGTTGGATGGTCTGCACTGATTCCGCCGCACGAAGCTACCGCGACTGTCATGGCATTGGAGGACAGTCTGGTTATTACGCTTAGCGGGATGAAGTTACGAGAACTGTTCGATCAGGATCGTGGCTTCGAGTGCGTGATGATCCAAAAGGTCGCCCAGGTCATTCGTAAACGCCTGCAAGACCGTCAGATAGAGTCGATCGCATTCAAGACGATAGCCTAGTGCGAGCGTGATCGGCGCTGCGCTGATCAACACGTTTTTCTATGCATGAGGTCTCGATTTGCGAGTCCGTGCTGACGTCTGTGCGATCCATTGTTGAGGAAAATGACTACGGCAACGTTCTGTCCGTTACGTTGCATGTGGGGGCACTTCAGATGGTCGTACCGGAGGCGCTCGATTTTGCCTTCGACGCATTGACCAGGGGTACGGAGTTTGAGAAAACGGAGTTAATTCAAAAGGTCTTGCCCGCTATCGGTCGCTGCAGGGATTGTAGGACGGAACAGGAACGTGATTCACTCTTTTCACCCTGCGAATCATGCGGTAGCTTTTCATTCGAAATGCTCTCGGGAATGGAGTTGACGATCGCCCATATGGAGGTTGAAACAGATGTGTGATACTTGTGGATGCAACGAACCGGTAACCGGGCACGACCACAGCCATGATGTTGGCCACAAACATGAGGTCGGTCAGCCCGTTCTCGATATGAACCGGCAACTGGCAAAGGAGAACGCCTCCTTTTTCAGCGAACGGGGCATCCTGTGTCTGAACCTGCTGAGCTCACCGGGATCAGGCAAAACAACCTTGCTGGAATCGCTCCTTACCGGTCTCGATACATCTCTTCGGGTTGCCGTCATTGAAGGGGATCAGCAAACGCATTTCGATGCCGCCCGCATCCGGAAGGTGACCTCGAACGTGGTCCAGGTGAATACGAACCGTGGGTGCCACCTCGATGCGCACATGATCAGTCATGCCCTTGGAAGCCTTGACCTCGAGGAA
>CAZIIP010000026.1:0-401 GCA_964539455.1 uncultured Rhodothermales bacterium | reverse complement strand
GCTGTTCGTAGAAAACGTCGGCAATCTCGTCTGCCCTTCCATGTTCGATCTAGGCGAGTCGAAAAAGGTCGTGATTCTCAGTGTGACGGAGGGGGACGACAAGCCGCTTAAATACCCCAACGCTTTCTTCGAATCGCAACTGGCCATTATCTCCAAGATCGACTTGCTGCCGTACGTCGATTTCGACGTGGACCGGTGTGAAGAATACATCAGGCGGGTGAATCCGGATATGGAGGTGCTGCGCTTCAGTGCAAAGACGGGCGAGGGCCTCGACGCCGTGGTGAAGTGGCTTGAGACCGAGGTTTTGACCGTTTCAGGCAAGCGGGCGGTTGCCGGTTAACGCATACGTACTGCGCTTCCATTGCTCCCTGAGTGCAGTCTTCCGATACGTACCGCGCTTC
>CAZIIP010000025.1:0-17986 GCA_964539455.1 uncultured Rhodothermales bacterium | reverse complement strand
GACACCACCTTGCAAGCATCCACGCGATGCATAAAGGGAAGGGTCCACCCCGTATCGTCGTACGGCGGGTCCTCGTCGTCAGGAAAGGTTTGCTTATCCAACAAGACGCGCGCAAGCGTCCGGAAAGGCTGGTCAAGTCGTATAACATAGTCACCCTCCACCACCTTGAGGCACTCCACTCCCTCGTCGTCCCATTCATGCCCCTCGTCTGTTCGGTGAACCTCCAGACCTTGTGCCATCAGCAGGTTCAAGAGTCGGATCGTAGCGAGCGGTCGCTTCTGTGTATGCGGGACAACCCATGCGTACGGCGGTTCCGAATTGCCGGCCTCGACGGCGCGTTTTCCCTTGAGATAAAAGTTTTCGACGACCCGGCGGCGGTTGTCGGCTACATATTTCAAAGAAGATAGTACGCCCGACTGCATGTAGTTGGTGTTGTTGCGGAGCGACCACATGGTCTTCTCCAGCGGCGGGTTCGACCGATACCATTGGACGGAGGTGGACCTGCTCGTAAGCTTGCGTTCGACGGTTTTCGGCACCGAATTGCCGAAAGTCTCGTAGAACCGGCCGGTGCTGTTCCGAATGTTGGCCATCCATATCAGATAATTGGCCGCCCATCCGTTGTAGAAGCCGTGCGTCCAAACCCCCGGCATCCCCATCCGGGTAAGCTCGCTGACGTCTTCGAAGGCAAACGTATGCCACTCGTCGATTGTGATCGGATCAACAAACTCGTTATAGGGCCCAGTGCCGGTTGATATGTAGAGGTAAGGGACCGATTCGTGCAGGTCGTGCATCACCTGCGGACGCCAGTGAAAAAAGGACGCAAGTACGTTACGGGTAAGCGCCAATGCCATACCGAATCCGTCACGATTGTTGTCGTGTGCCACATATTTGCCCCAATACGTCAGATTCGGCCCGATTCCGTTGTGCTCCGCACGATATTTGTAGATATCCACGATTCGATCACGCCCATCCACATCGGTTACCGGCGTAAATACCAGCAGCACATTCCGCCTTATAGATGCGACGTATGGTGATTCCTCCACCGCCAGCCGATAGGCCAGTTCCATTACCATCTCGGGACTACCGGTCTCCGGCGCATGCAATCCCGCTGTGACATAGTATACCGGCGTCGCCCGATCGATCAGTGCTTCGGCTTCCTCCTCAGATACGTTACGTGGATCTGCCAGCCTGTTTAGCATCTCCCGATTCGCCTCGAGTTGCTCCAGATTGGCTTCATCCGAAACCATCACCTCCATCATTTCTCTTCCTTCCTCGCTCCAGCCGATAGTGCGTACCGAGACGCGTGGAGAGGCTTGGGCGAGCGCGCGCAAGTATCCATGTATTTCGTGTGTGTAGTGCAGCACACCTTCCTCTCCGACAATCGAGCCGAAATGGTCGAGCGGGGAGGGAATGGCGTCTGAATACGGAAGATGATCGACGCGTTCATTGATGAAGCGGTCATCCGTCGTGTTCTCCAGGATCTTCCTGGCATACACGGTATCCGGTTGCTGCGCCTGCAGTGTCGTCGAAACAATACCGACGAGCAGCATCGCCTGCAGGAAACGAAGGTGTGTCGAAAATGGCATGAGCGAAGTACTTTCTGGAGTGGCCAATTAATGTTTTTCGGAGGCAAAGAATAGGGTTCCGCCGTTGTTCCGGCAACCCAGGGCCGCTCAAACTGCCCGGCAACCGGTATATTCTAACCGGCTGTATCAAACCCACAATCGCCACCTGAATTCCGACGGGAGGCCTGACATGCTGAAGACTTCGCACAAGAGGATTCCGGGCACCTGCTATCGGCTCGTTACTACGGCGTCATTCTTTCGGCGTGTTTCGTTTCTCGTCGCGTGTTTACTTCTACCGGCATGCACGCAAATCACCGACTTTTTTGATCGTATCGGAGAAGATGACGACGATGCACCGGCTGATGCAGTACTTGTGTGGAGTGACGAATTCGACGGTGCGAAGCTCGATACGACAAAGTGGCGGCATCGCAGCCTGGGTCCCCGCCGCGACGCGACCAACGTCCGCAGTGCGGTCGCACTCGACGGCGATGGCCACTTGATCATTGCGACGTCGCGCAAGGACGACAAAATTCAGACGGGCATGATCGGCACGAGGGAAACCTTCCTGCACAAATTCGGATACTGGGAGGCCCGTCTGCGATTCCAGAAGCAGGAAGGCCACTGGTCCGCATTCTGGCTGCAATCACCGACCATCGGCGAAGTCGGTGATCCCGCCGTGAACGGAGTGGAGATCGATATTATCGAATGGATGACGAACAAACACAACCTGGTCATTCACAACCTCCACTGGAACGGCTACGGGCCGGAGCACCAAAGCACCGGACGCCGCGTTCCGTTTTTCGGGCTCAGCGAAGGTTTTCATACGGTAGCGGTCGACTGGACACCGGACGCATATACCTTTTACGTCGACGGCCACAAGACATGGCACACTACGGCTGCAATTTCCAGGCGCGCGCAATACGCGATACTTAGCCTGGAGGTCGGTGAGTGGGCGGGTGATATCGACAACGCACTTCTGCCCGACAGCTTGATAGTAGATTACGTCCGGGTATACGACCGGAAACCTGACCGGCGAACAGAATGAATAGCCGGGCATTTTTCCTAACGTTCTATAACCAACTCTTCCATGATTACCCGACGTGACCTGCTGAAAATTGGTGCAACCGTGCCGCTAGCGTGCTCGGCGCATCCTGACGAGGCGCCCGTCAAACCTCCGCGGCTGCACGCCGGACAAACCATAGGTCTGGTAAGTCCGGCGACGGCGTCGTTCGATTCGCTCGACCTTCAGTTTGCCACCGAACGGCTGGAGGCCATCGGCCTGAAGGCCAAACCGGGCAGCCACATTCTGGATCGAAGGGGATATCTGGCCGGCAACGACCGAAACCGGGCAGCCGACATCAATGCGATGTTTGCCGATCCTGAGGTCCACGGCATCCTGGCGCTTCGGGGAGGCTGGGGATCAGCGCGCCTGCTGCCGCTACTGGACTACGAAACCATCTCCGCACATCCGAAAGTGTTCTCCGGTTTCAGCGATATCACGAGCCTGCTTCTGGCCATATATGCCCGCAGCAATGTCGTAACGATTCACGGGCCGGATGGTCTGGTAACATGGAATCAGTTTGCCACCGATCACTTTCGCCGGCTTGTATTCGACGGCGAGCAAATCACGATGGAAAATCCGAGACTGATCGGCGATGATCTGATCCAGACCGAAAACCGGATTCGCACCATTCGTCCGGGACGGGCGAGCGGCCGTCTGGCGGGCGGCAACCTGACGGTTTTAACCGCCATTATTGGAAGTCCCTATGTCCCCGACTGGACGGACCACATTCTTTTTCTCGAAGACGTAGGGGAAGACGTCTATCGCATAGACCGAATGCTCACGCAACTCAAACTCGCCGGGGTGCTCGATGTCATCTCCGCCTTCGTATTCGGCAAATGTACGCGGTGCGAAGTTGGCGAAGGCGTAGCCAGTCTGACGCTCGATGAGGTGCTGGACGATCACATACAACCACTCGGAATTCCGGCATATACCGGAGCCATGATCGGTCACATAAAACAACGGTTTAGCGTTCCCGTAGGCACGTTGGCCGAGATTGATGCCCATGCGGGCACGATCAGGCTGACGGAGCCGGCGGTATCCTGACCGATACGCCTGGTTGAATATCAGTTTACACTCCGATCACCTATGATCCAGGGCGATTCGCTACCTTGGGTCCTTCAGAAAACAATGAACCCCGCCGGACCTCCCGGTCGAATATCAAGAGGGATTACTATGTGCGGCATTGTCGGATACCTTGGTGAAAAATCTATCGACCGTGTTCTGCTCAACGGCCTCAGAAGACTGGAGTACCGCGGTTATGATTCGGCAGGGGTAGCCATGCTTTCAACCGGAGGTGATCTCTCCACACGCCGGGTACTCGGGAGGGTCGATGAGCTGACGCGTTCACTCACTGAAGATCCGTTGTCCGGGGTCGCCGGCATTGCACACACGCGTTGGGCAACCCACGGCAAACCGAGCAAGGACAACGCCCACCCCCACCTGGACTTTTCCGGTCGCATCGCCCTTGTACATAATGGAATTATCGAAAACCATCATACACTCCGCACCTTTCTGGAAGCCCAGAACATTTCCTTCGCCAGTGAAACGGATACGGAAGCTCTGGTGCAGCTCATAGGTTTTCTGTATGAACAGACGGGCGACTTTCTGGAAAGCGTTCGGCGTGCGTTACGGGACGTAAGCGGGACCTACGGCGTTGCCGTCGTGTGCTCGGATGCGCCGGGCAACCTGATAGCCGCCCGGCGCGGCAGCCCGCTTATCGTCGGAATCGGTGACGGTGAACATGTGGTCTCATCCGATGCCAACGCTATCATCGAACACACCAGCCGCGTGGTCTATCTAAAGGACAATGAACTGGCACGCATCGGACCGGACGGCATGGACATCATGACGATCGACTCGGAGCCCGTCCGGACCGACATCAGCAATCTCGAAATCACCCTCCAGCAGATCGAACTGTCCGGCTTCGAGCATCACATGCTCAAAGAAATTTGTGAGCAGCCGGAATGCCTTCGAGACGTGTTGCGTGGACGGGTTGATGATCGGGAGGGCAAAGTAAAGCTCGGGGGGCTCGCCACCGTCAAAAAGGAGATCGCCCGCTGCCGTCGCATCCTGCTCACCGGCTGCGGTACCGCATGGCATGCGGCACTGATCGGCGAATACCTCTTCGAGGAACTGGCAAGGATCCCTACGGAAGTTGAATATGCCAGTGAATTGCGCTACCGGAACCCCATAATCGAAGACGGTACCCTCGCGATCGCAATCAGCCAGTCCGGTGAGACGGCCGATACCCTGGCCGCGGTCGAAGAAATAAACACAAAAGGTGCTACCATCCTCGGAATCGTGAACGTCGTCGGATCAACGATCGCGCGTGAAACGGATGCCGGGGTCTACCTGCGGGTCGGTCCCGAAATCGGCGTGGCCAGCACCAAGGCCTTCACGGCACAGATCGCCGTTCTCACCATGCTCGCCGTCGATCTCGGCCGCAGACGTCATCTCGCGCCATGGCTCACCGCCGAGATCCTGTCCGAATTGAAGGCGATTCCCGAGAAAGTCGAAAAGGCGCTCGCGCTCGATGACCAGATCAGGGAACTTGCCAAAAGACTCATGCATCGGGAAAACTGGCTCTACCTCGGACGCGGCGTCAACTACCCGGTTGCCCTCGAGGGTGCACTGAAGCTGAAGGAAATAAGCTATATACACGCGGAGGGACTGCCGGCGGCAGAGATGAAGCACGGACCGATTGCCCTGATTGACGAAGGCATGCCCGTGGTCGTCGTCGCACACAAAGACCACATGTATGCAAAGGTCATGTCCAACATCGAGGAAATCAAAAGTCGTCACGGCTGCATCATTGTGGTTACCTCCGAAATCGATCCGCAGTTGGAAGAGTTGGCGGACGAGGTGCTCGTTGTTCCTCAGACGCTTCCGATGCTTTCGCCTATGGTCACAACCGTTCCCCTGCAGCTTCTCGCCTACCACGCAGCCAGACTGCGCGGTCATGATGTGGACAAACCCAGAAATCTCGCCAAGAGTGTTACGGTAGAGTAAGCATGCGCGTTATCGTTTATGAGGATCCCGGCTGGCAACAATTCCTCCCTCTGGTCTACATGAGGGCCGTTTTTCAGTTGATTTCGGGGATGGGTGACCTGCTGTCCATTGTCGCGAGGACCGTTCAAAAAGGAACACCCCTCGATGTCTGGTGTCGCCCGGGCATTGCGCATATCGTCGCCGAGCAAACCGGTTTGCCGGCAAACAAACCGCTCGGAGGAAGGGCGCTCCTACTGAACGGAAGATGCGCGTGGCGACGGATCCCCGAAGTGCAGCGACCACTACCTTGGGTAGGCACGATCGACGCGAACGGGCGCGAGATGGTGGTGTGTATTGCTGCAGATGATTCGCTCATCCACGAACTCACTCCGGATAATTTACTCGACGAGGTGCGAACACGTGCGACATTGGCTGACCTCCCACGGGTGGACCTTTCAGATACCGTCGAAATGTTCAAATACCCGTGGCATCTGATCAACCGGAATGCCGATGCCATTGAACAGGACTGGCGGGCGTTCCCCGAGCGGCCGGGAATCGAAGGCACTGTGGATCGGGGAAGCTACCTGCTCAATGAAGCGGATATCGCCATAGGAAAAGGCTCGCGGATCAAGCCCTGCGTCGTGGTCGACGCCGAAGCGGGACCCGTATGGATCGGCGAGAGCGTTACGATTCACCCACACGCCTACGTCGAGGGTCCGGCATACATCGGTGACGGAACCGTCCTGCAGCCCGGAGCGGTCGTCCGAGAAGGCACGCATATCGGCCACACGTGCAAGGTCGGTGGCGAAATCGAGGCCGGGATCCTGCAGGGATTCTCCAATAAGCAGCATGACGGATTTCTAGGGCATGCCTACATCGGATCGTGGGTGAACATAGCAGCCGACTGCATCAACTCAGACCTGAAAAACACGTATGGCAATGTGCGTGTCCCGTTGAACGGATACGACATCGATACCGGCGAGATGTTTGTCGGGATGCTCGTCGGCGATCACAGCAAAGCCGGCATTAACGTCAGTTTCCCAACGGGGGCGGTTATCGGCTTTTGCAGTTCTATCTTTGCACCACAAAGTCCGAAATTCGTGCCGAGCTTTACGTGGATCACCAATCAGTCCGTAAAACGGTACGATGCCGAACGGGGACTTCGCCTTGCGCGTCGCGTCATGGCGCGAAGAAAACAGAAAATGAGCCCCGCGGAAGAGCGCGCCTTCCTGTCCGTTATCCGCCAAGCGGCCGCAATCGAGCGGCAGTATCTCCGGGAGATGTCACCCGGCGAGTAAAACGGCAGTCTGCGAACCAGGCAAAAAGGACTCAGACAGGCTCAAGAATACGGGGTAATGTGTTGACGTCCTCCGTCACGACGGTTGCCCCTGCCGCTTTCAAATGGGGCGCCACCTCATCCTTTGGCACTCCCGGAGGAACGATACCAACCGAGCGACACCCCAATGCACCGGCCGCCCGGATATCGTCAACCGTATCACCCACGTACACGATTCGATCCGCTTCGGGCACGGCACCATCCTGATACGTCTCATCCAGCGCCAGCTGTAACGGAAAGGGATCCGGTTTACCCCTCCCCGCTTGCTTCTCCATCGTAACGACTACCGGAAAGAATCCTTCCCAGTCGAACCTCCGAAGCGTCCAGCGCGCCTCCACTTCCGGTCTACCGGTCACCAGCGCAAGAGAAAACACCCGGTCGAGTTCCCGGAGCGTCCGGGCGTGTATCACGGCAGGCTCTCGGGAGATAAGACCGTCCCAGTTCTTTCCCCGATAACTGAGATTGAACGCCTCGACCACCTGCTCGAACGGCATTTCGCATCCGAGATCTCTAAGCAGTGCCGAGGTCAACACCCAGTCGTCATTAAATCCGCCCCTGTTTTTGTAGGACTGGACGGTTTCAGGCGATATTTCCCGTCCCGACAGTTCGCTCACCGTATCGATAATGGCCTTGCGATAGGAGCCGGAAACGTCGACGAGAACCCCATCCATATCGAACAGGACGGACTCCACCCTGAGGGGAAGCTTTTCCGATTTCCAAAGAACCGCCACTGCTTGCGGTGACGGTTCGGACTCGCTTGAGATCATGCCGATCTCACGAATTCATTACGATCAGGAATTCCTCGTTATTGCGGGTGCCGCGCATCTTGTCCAGGACGAACTGCATCGCCTGCACTTCCGACATCTCGGCGAGGATATTCCGTAAGATCCAGATGCGGCTCAGCATCGCTTCCGGGAGGAGCAGTTCTTCCCTGCGCGTTCCCGAACGGAGTACATTGATGGCCGGCCAGATCCGCCGGTCGGCGAGCTCGCGATCGAGTACAAGCTCCATATTACCCGTGCCCTTGAACTCCTCGAAGATTACTTCATCCATCCGGCTGCCGGTTTCAACCAGCGCCGTGCCGATGATCGTCAGTGAACCACCTTCTTCCACATTGCGCGCCGCGCCAAAGAAGCGCTTGGGGCCGCGAAGAGCTCCGGCTTCCATACCGCCTGAGAGTGTTTTCCCCTGAGTGGGCGTGACGGCGTTGTGTGCCCTGGCCAGACGCGTAATCGAGTCGAGGAGGATAACGACATCCTGCTTTGCCTCAACCAGACGTTTCGCTTTCTGAAGTACGATCTCGGCGGTATCCACGTGTCTTTGTGGATCCTGATCGAACGTCGAGGCGATTACCTCACCTTCGATGTTGCGTGCCATATCGGTCACCTCTTCAGGCCGCTCATCAACAAGCAGCACGAGGAGGTATACTTCCGGATGGTTCTGCGTAATCGCGTTGGCAATCTTCTGCAAAAGAATGGTTTTCCCGGTCTTGGGCTGAGCGACGATGAGGCCGCGCTGTCCTTTGCCGATAGGCGAGAACAGATTTAGCAGCCTCGTGCTGTACTCGCCGGCACTCAACTCGACATTAAACGCCTCTTCCGGGAAAAGCGGCGTGAGATAGTCGAACTTCCCGCGTTCATCCAACTCGCCGGGCTCCCGCCCGTTGACGGTACTCACATGAATCAGCGCGAAGAAACGCTCGCCCTCTTTCGGCGGCCGGATCTCACCGTCGACAGTATCCCCCTGCTTGAGCGCAAATCGTTTGATCTGCGACGGAGAAACATAGATATCGTCCGGGCTGGGCATGTAGTGGTATTCGGAGGAACGGAGAAAACCATACCCGTCCGGGAGAATCTCCAGCACGCCGACCTTGCTGATCATGCCCTCCAGTTCAGTTTTTGATGGATCGAAACCCTGCATATAGCTCGGATAATCCGGACTGATCGGACGCCTGCCGCGATCGCGCTGGCGGCGGCCGCCGGCCGATCGCTGTACCTTCTGCCGTCTGTCGCCGTCGTTCTTGTTTCCGTCGCTTCTTCGATCCCGGCGTCCGCCGCGGTCCCTGTCGCGATCCCGACGTCCGCCGCGGTCCCTGTCGCGATCCCGGCCATTCGGGCGATCCGAGGATTGAGACCTGGACTTCGGCTGCTGTCGCTGGTCCTTGTTATCGTTTGTACGAGGATTTGATGACTTCTCCGAGCCTTTGGCGCCGGCCGACCCGCCGCGATCGGAGGCCGGCCGCTCACCGGTGAAATCGTCACCGGAAGTACCTTCCGCGTCCGAATCCTGGGTCTGAGTGGGCGTCTTGTCCGACGGTCGCGCAACGGCGATCGGCTTTACCTCCTTCCTCGGCTGGCGCGCACGCCGCGAAGACGACGAAGCGGCGGTGCTCTTTGAGTCTGCCGCCGCGTCGATAATGCGGTAGATGAGGTCGTCTTTACGAAGACCGGAGTATCCGCTTAGCCCCAATTCACGCGCAATGCGCTGTAAGTCGGATACTTTTTTGTCTTTCAGTTCTGCAATGTTCATGGCGGGATGTTCAATACGGCACGCCTGGTTCGGCGAACATAATACGTGCGCGCACGGTGGACGCTAGTTGCGTCGATATAGTGTTATGGGGGAAAATAGATTTACAAGGATCTCGATGCGGACGCGAACCCGAAGGTCTTCAAATTCGGCGTCGCACGAAGGCAGGTGGGCCGTGCAGAGCGAAATGCACCGGAAGGGCAAATATGGAAACGCCGAACATTAATGTCAACGTATCCGGAAACTCACCCGATCAATTCATGGTTTTTAGGTTTCATAGCTCTGAAGCTGCGCCACGCACGCGTGCGAACCGGTAACCAGGAGCATATCATCGGAGTTTGCACAGGCCAAAAATCTGTTTACAGCCCCAACCACTCCGGGAGCGCTCTCGCTTTTTACTCCGTACGCATCCAACATTGTGCTCAACTCGTCTGCCGTGTATGCTCTCGGCGTATCAAGGGAAACGGTGCAAACGCCGGTCACCTCTGCGGAAGAAAGTTCAGCCGCCATTGCTCCAACGGGCTTATCACGCATCAAACCCAGTATTACGACCAGGCGACTACAGTGATTTGTTCGTAGGGTACGGAGGTGACCGAAAACCGCTTTAAGACCCTCGGCATTATGTGCAACGTCCGCCAAAATGAGCGGTTCCGTTTGAACGGTCTCGAGGCGGCCCCGGAGGCCCGACAACCGCACGACATCTCGCAAACCCGTTCGGATGCCCGTTTCCAGATCGCTGCACCGCTCGAATAAATGGTGTGCCGCAGCGACTGCAAGCGCTGCGTTTTCCGCCTGGTGCATGCCCGCCAGGCCGACGGTGAGATCCACGTAACGCCTGTCGCCGACAGCGACATCCACGTTCGAGGAATCGGATCCGCCGCGGTGTCCCGTCATTGCAAAACGCTCCCCGTACCGCAGCAGCGTCGCTCCCTTTTCCCGGGCAACAGAGGCTACAACGTCCACCGCCGCCTGCTGCAATTTCCCGGCGATCACCGTCATTCCCGGTTTGATGATCCCGGCCTTTTCCCCGGCGATTTCTGCAATTGTCGATCCCAACTGATCCGTATGGTCCAGACCAACGTGGGTGATGATCCCCATCTCAGGCTCGAGTATGTTGGTTGCATCCAGCCGCCCCCCAAGGCCGACCTCGACCAGTGCACAGTCTACCGAAACCGCCCTGAAATAGGCAAAACTGAGCGCCACGGTTGCCTCGAAAAAGCTCGGCGCAAGTTCTTCGATCACGTGCCGGTACCTGGTTACGGTCCGTGCGAGCCACGCCCTTTCGGCCGGCTTTCCGTTGATGCGCATCCGCTCGGCAAGATCGCCTAGATGCGGAGACGTGTGGAGCCCCATGCGAAATCCGAGTGCCGTTCCGATTGAAGCGATCATGGACGCGGTAGAACCCTTGCCATTCGTACCGGCGACGTGCACTGAGACAAATGAACGCTCCGGATGACCCATTGCATCGAGCAATTTCTCGATGCGGTCAAGACCCGGTTTGTACGCTGTGGCGCCGGAGCTTCCGAAGCCGGGCAGCTGCAGCAGATAACTCCTGGCCTGCGAATAGGTCATTGTGAAAGTCGTGAAATATAGCCTGGCGGCCGACCTACAGGATTGAACTGTCCCGAGTATCTTGTCGCGGTCCGTAGCCGAACACCACTTGCACGATCGATGCCCGATACGGTTCACATACGCTCGTTTACCAAGCTCGAAGACTACTACGAGTCGGTTGATCTGCAGCAACGAACCTGGGGACCGGGCACCGACGATATCGTCGCGCCGTTGCTGATGATGACTACCCACAAAGTGGGTGCCGTTTTCCCTTGCCGGCCCGGTCACCATCCGCATTCCGGATGACATCCAGGCACTAAAGAGGCGGTGTCCGGCCGATGCGGCCGCTTGCCGCCTGTCGACCCGGATGGCATTCGAGCGACTGCTTGCAGCCGGTTATGAGATATCTGGATTCGTGCACGACACCGCCGACCGGCAAGGCGTCTACATCCTGAGCCCCAGCCGGTCGGCAGACTAAACGCACGAGGCTCGCGCCTTGCCGGATGCCCCATCCACCGGCTTCCCCCGAGATGCGTGGCACCTGAACACTCAGTAGTATCCATTTGAAATTCCCTTATTCTTCGTGATCAATCCCTCCACGCGGGCGTTGTCCGCGGGCCTGCGGGTTTGTCTAACGATTGATCACCCCGTAAATTCGTGGGCTCTGTTTTGCCCCCACCCGCCGGGAATCTGCACCAGCAGCAAACCGGCGCCAACCGCCATAGAAAGATCAAGCGAAAGCATGAGTGATTCGAGCAACGGACACGTAGTTCAGATCATCGGCGCTGTCGTAGACGTCGCTTTTCCCGATGGAGAGGTACCGGAAATTCTGGATGCGCTGGCAATCGAAAGAGAGGATGGGTCGCAGCTCATTCTCGAGGTGCAACAACACCTTGGCGAGGACCGTGTACGAGCGATTGCCATGGATTCCACCGACGGTATGACACGCGGAACGGAGGTGATCAACCTCGGCACTCAGATCACCATGCCCGTCGGTACGGATATTCGGGGACGCCTACTGAACGTGGTCGGCAAGGCCATTGATGGTCTGCCCCAACCGAAAGAGGAAGGCAGACGGCCGATCCATGCCCAAGCACCCGAATTCGAGGACCTTTCTCCCGCGGTCGAAATGCTCGAAACCGGTATAAAGGTGGTCGACCTGCTCGAGCCCTATCCGCGGGGCGGCAAGGTCGGATTGTTCGGTGGCGCCGGTGTCGGTAAGACCGTTCTGATCATGGAATTGATCAATAACATCGCCAAGCAGCATGCCGGTCTATCGGTCTTCGCTGGTGTCGGAGAACGAACACGGGAGGGAAATGACCTGCTCCGTGAGATGTTGGAAAGTGGCGTCATCCAGTACGGCGACGCATTCATGGAAGCCTATGAGAAAGGGGACTGGGATCTGTCCAAGGTAGACAGTGACACCGTCAAGGAATCCAACATCTCACTCGTCTTTGGTCAGATGAACGAACCACCGGGAGCCAGGGCACGCGTGGCCCTTTCAGGGTTGACCGTGGCGGAATACTTCCGAGACCTCGGCGGACGAGACGTACTGTTGTTCATCGACAACATATTCCGCTTTACCCAGGCCGGCTCAGAGGTTTCCGCCCTCCTCGGTCGGATGCCCAGCGCGGTAGGTTACCAGCCGACGCTCGCGACCGAAATGGGCGAGCTTCAGGAACGTATTACCTCCACGAAATCAGGATCGATTACGTCGGTCCAGGCGATTTACGTGCCAGCCGACGACCTCACCGACCCGGCTCCGGCGACGACATTTGCCCACCTCGATGCCCAGACGGTGCTTAGCCGACAGATCGTCTCCCTGGGTATTTATCCGGCAATCGATCCGCTCGATTCCAACAGCCGTATTCTCGATCCGCATGTGGTAGGCGAAGATCACTACAACACTGCGCAGGAGATCAAGGAGTTGCTGCAACGATACAAGGATTTGCAGGACATTATTGCGATTCTAGGGATGGATGAACTGAGCGACGAGGACAAACTGGTGGTCGCCCGGGCTCGCCGTGCCCAGCGCTATATGAGCCAGCCCTTCTTTGTGGCTGCCCAGTTCATCGGCCTGGAAGGCAAGTATGTCAAAATCGACGACACCATTCGCGGCTTCCGTATGATTCTCGACGGAGAACTCGACCACCTGCCGGAAAAAGCTTTCGCGTACAAGGGAGTCATTGAGGAAGTTATCGAGGAAGGTGAAGAAATGCTCGCTGAATCCTGATCCCTGATCTACGCGAAGACCAAGCCGCCAGCCTTATGCCCGGTACGTTTTACGTCGAAATCGTTGCTCCAGACAAGCATGTGTTCTCAAACGAGGCCACCCGGTTTGTTGCTCCCGGTGTCAACGGTTCGTTCGAGGTTCTCGTGAACCACGCACCCCTGATGGCGGCAACGACGATAGGACCCGTCATCGTCGTCACCGCAGATGACGAGCGGGTCACGTTTGCCAGCAGCGGAGGATTTGTGCAGGTCCTCGAAAACCGCGTCATTATGCTGTCGGAAACGGCCGAACCGGCTTCGGAAATCGATGTCGAGCGGGCGCGAAAAGCCGAAGAACGTGCGCTTGCCGCCATTTCAACCCTACGCGGCGAAGACAGAAAGGATGCCGAGACCGCCCTGAAACGCGCCCGGAACCGGGTGCGTGTCGCTATGGGTAAGGTCGGGACCAAAGCCAAGCAGGACTAGGCAACTCCAGTGTTGCAACCTCTACGGCGCCGGCGCCGTAGATTGTCTTACGCTGACTTCGTTTCGCATTACCGATAGAGCCCCATGGAAACAAAAGACTTTTACGCTTCCGTTGACGAAGAAATGCCTGATCGGGAGGATGCCGCATTTCGCGTAACGCGCGACGAGAAGAACTGGGCCGTCTTCACGCACCTTGCAGCATTGGCCGGGTTCGTGATCCCATTCGGCAACATCATCGGCCCCCTGGTGGTCTGGATGATCAAGAAGGACGAGATGCCGTTTGTCGATCACCAGGGCAAAGAGGCGCTGAACTTCCAGATAACGTTCTCGATCGCCATGACGATCTCGCTCATCCTGATGATTATCATCATCGGATTTGTCACCTCGCTGGTGCTGGGAATCGTCTGGCTCGTCCTGGTAGTCAAGGCCGGTCTGTCCGTCTCCGAAGGCAAGGTCTATCACTATCCGTTTACCGTCCGTTTCATCAACTAGTGTGAACAGGCCCCAGGTCAGAAGCTGCAGATAGGACTTGAGACGTATGCGGAATTGAACCATATTGGCGCCGAATGGACTGCAATCAACCGGCGCCTCTCATGACGGTATATGATCTCCCTACACCCTGTCTCCTTGTGGAACGAGACAGGCTCGCCGGCAATATCCGCCGCATGCAGGAGCTGGCTTCCAAAGAGGACGTACATCTCCGGCCACATGTCAAGACGCACAAGTCAATTGCCATTGCACGGAAGCAACTGGAAGCGGGCGCCCGCGGCATCACTGTCGCGAAACCCTCTGAAGCCCTTGTATTTGCGACGGCCGGCATCGGAGACATCAGGATTGCGTATACGCTCGCGACCCGACACCACTTCGAAGCGCTTGCAAAACTCTCTGAGCTGTGCAATCCTTCGTTCTGTGTAGATACCATGGAAGCGGCACGTGCCGCTTCTGATCACCTCAGCGCTATCGGCCGGACGGTCGATGTGCTCCTCGAAATTGACTGCGAGTACGGCCGGTGCGGAATTCGCTGGGACAGCCCGGACCTGCCGGAATTCGCCGGGACCGTTTCCCGCCTACCCGCACTTAACCTGATCGGAATCCTGAGTCACGCCGGGCAAACGTACAAGGGCCCGGCAGACGGAACGGCAGCTCTCGGAGCGACGGTCCGGTCAGCCGCGGAGACGGAAAGGCGGTGCATGCTCGAAGTGGCCGGCCGACTTCAGCAAGCACAGGTCAAGGGTGTAGAACCGGACAATTTCGAAATCAGCATCGGTTCGACACCGGCGATGCGGTACTTCCGGAATGAAACGCGCGGAGATTTCCGTATCACCGAGCTTCGACCCGGCAACTACGTTTTTTACGATGCAATGCAAGTGGCGTTGGGGTCGGCCGCATTGACCGACTGCGCTTTAACGGCATACGCATCCGTCATTTCCAAACACAGAGATGCCGACGGAGCGGAGAGGTTATATCTGGACGCCGGCCGGAAAGTCCTGACGTCTGACACGGGCACGGGTACCGAAGGATTCGGAATTCTTTTGCATAGTCCCAAGACCATGCAGCCGCTTCCGCATGCGCGGATTGCCGGGCTATCGGAGGAACACGGCTGGGTGACCCTCCACGGAGGATCCACGCTCGCTGTGCGCGACCGCGTTCGTATCGTTCCCAACCACGCCTGCACCGCGGTCAATACGCAAGACCGTGTGTATCTGGTCGATCGGGAGACTGTCCTCGAAAAATGGCCGGTCGACGCACGCGGAAAGTCGGAATGAAAGCCACGCGACGGCCCCGGTGAGGGAACAAGCGTCCGCCACTGAATGTCATTTGACCACAATAGCTAGCTCAATAGATCGACAACAGTCCCATTGGAATCGACAGGTCCGGTATGAGTGGTCACAACAAATGGTCCAAGATCAAGCGCAAAAAGGGCGCTACCGACGCCAAGCGGTCCAAGGCCTGGGCACGTATCACGCGTGACATTATGATCGCCGCGCGGGACAGCGGTGGTGATCCAACCATGAACGCGCGCCTTTCTCTGGCCGTCGACAAGGCCAAGGCGGAGAACATGCCGAAAGACAATATCGAGCGCGCCATCAAGCGCGGTACGGGCGAGCTCGAGAGCGCCTTTTATGAAGAGGCGTCATTTGAAGGATATGGCCCCGGAGGTGTGGCGGTTTTCGTCGAGGTACTCACGGACAACCACAACCGCTCCGTCGCGGCCGTTCGTCACGTTTTCTCGAAATTCGGCGGAAATCTCGGCACAAGTGGGTCGGTTTCGTACCTGTTCGAGCGCAAGGGTATCATCGATATTCCCGCCTCCGGTCTCGACGAAATGGCTTTGTTCGATATCGTTGCGGAAGCGGGCGCAGAAGACCTCGAAAAGGATGGGGATTCCTTCGTTGTGACGGTTCCGGTGGAGGCATTTGGCTCCGTTCAGGCGGCCCTAAAGGGAAACGATGTCAAAACCGGAGAAGCCAATCTCGAATACGTCCCGACAACGACCGTTTCCCTGGATCCCAATGAAGCCCGCAAGGTCGTTAACCTCATCGAAGAACTGGAGGAATTAGACGATGTGCAGGCGGTTTTTACCACCCTCGATTTCAACGAAGAAACACTTGCAGCCGTAAGCTAGCCGCATCCGTTTACCGCGACCGGCGATTTGACACCATGATCATTCTCGGCATAGATCCCGGATCACGATATACCGGCTACGGCCTTGTCGAGGAAATCGATCAGCACCTCTCTCCCGTTGCCTACGGCGTGATCCCCCTGCGCGGAAGCGACGCCCATGTGCTTCGACTCAAAACCATCTACGAAGGAGTGGCAGCGCTGATCGAGGAGCACAAGCCGGACGAAGTAGCCGTTGAAATGCCGGTCTACGCGAGGAATCCCCAGTCGATGTTGAAACTCGGACGCGCCCAGGCCGCCGCCGTACTGGCCGCTCTGACGCGGGAAATCCCGGTAATGGAATACACTCCCAAGGAAGTTAAGAAGTCGGTGACCGGAAAAGGCGGCGCCGCAAAAGAGCAGGTGTGGTACATGCTGCGACAAATACTCGGACTGGCAGAAGACCGCGGGCTGGACGCCTCCGACGCGCTGGCTGTCGCTGTTTGTCATGCGCACCGAACGCGGCGCACCGGTCCGGCCACCCGCCCCAAAACCTGGGCAGCCTTCTTAAAGGCCCATCCGGATCGACTCGTGGATCCGTAAGCCGGTTGAGTCGGATCAGTCGTAGTAATAGCCGCGTTCCTCGTCGCGAACCCGCACAACCTCCGCAATCTCATCGCGCTCCAGCTTGCCCTGACTCATCACCGATACGGCATGGGCTATTTGCCGGTCCTTGTGCGGAGCCTGATTCCATTCCGAGTGGGCCTGTTCCAAAATGCTGATCAGAATTCGGAGGTAGGGATATCGTTCTTCCGGCGTTTCGATTTCCGCGATGGCATTGGCGAAGAGCTCTGCGTTTCTGCCAACCTGCCAGTCAGCCATCTTGGTGTCATAGCGCATTATCACGACTCAGCTCCTTTTTTTATCGACTCGGCGTGGGACACTCGCAGCCGATTTTTATACGTTTGGTATTGATGTGCTCCGCAAGAGGCGGGTGGCGTCTGGCTCCTATCATGTAAACTATGCAAGATACAATTGAATCCAAGAACAACCGTGCATTCAACGTGAAACCGCTCCACTACCCTGACCAGTTACCGGTTGAGAGTGGAACAAAGGCCACCGAGCCACCGAATAACGCGGCGAAACCATCACGTATTCACCTTGAGCATACCGGTTTCTCCATATCGACTGGAGTTGCTACCTGAGATACCGCCGTTTCATCTCAGGGCACGAAACAAGCACCTGGACGAGGGGCAATTGGTGTACTATGGACCGCAACCGGTGTACTACGGTATCGGCGAGATTATCAAGGTAGAGGGGAAGCTGATTGTCGTGGATTTCCGGGGGACAGGATTGTTTGGTGTGCACGAGGACACCATGGAACCACAATACCTCATCCCGATTCCGTCGTCTCGCCTTCAGATTCTCTAGGTCAGGAGGACTCGGAACAACCAATCCACCTGACGGCATGGCCGCCCTCTCCGCGGCCGTGATAATTATAGCGTTCTTTTCCCACTCTGATGATTGTCCGTCTGGGCTTGAAGCAGGTGCCTTTCCGGGAAGCCACTTCGGCCGTATTGTTGCTTTTCGCATCCGTGAGCGGCACCGTTTGGTCCGACGCCCGTATCTACACGGTGAGCACATTCATGTACGGCAGGA
>CAZIIP010000024.1:0-18071 GCA_964539455.1 uncultured Rhodothermales bacterium | reverse complement strand
CATTCGTCTACAAGATCTGGATGGCGCTCGCACTCATTCTGGGTTTTGTGATGTCTCATGTAATTCTGTCACTTGTGTTCTTCCTCGTGATAACGCCGATCGGGTTGTTTTTTCGGCTCCGGGGCAGGGATCCGCTTCGCCGCAAAATGGAGCCGCGTCAAACGTCGTTCTGGATACCCAAAACTGAGCGTGACGCTTCAGTCAAACGCCTCGAGAAATACTATTAGCATTGATTTGGACCCGGCAGCATCAGGGTTTGCACGGGATGTCGTATCAAGTTGAATGCCGTTATTCAGTGTGAGAAAGCTTTACGTACTTATTGCAGCGATCGGATTTTACCTTCTAGTCGGCGGGTGTAAAACGGTCGAGCCACCGGAGCGGCTGCCACTTCGCGCGGCACGCGAGGATGCACAGAGGTGGGCGGCGCAAACGCTGCAGCGATTGACTCTTGAGGAAAAGGTAGGGCAGCTTTTTTCGGTGCAAGCCAACGCCCGGTTCTACAATGAATCCGATCCGGAGTACATACGCTTGGCGCGTTTGGTGAAAGACGTGGGGATCGGCGGAATTATTTTTTCGATCGGAGAGCCCGTCACCCAGGCGTATTTGGCAAACGACCTGCAAAGGCGTGCGGATCATCCGCTGCTCATCTCGATGGATATGGAATGGGGCGTCGGCATGCGTCTCGATCGCACAACTACGTTCCCGCGTGCTATGGCTGTCGGCGCCACGCGAGATCCTGACCTTGCATACGAAATGGGTCTAGCGGTCGCCGCTGAAGCGCGGGCGCTGGGCATTCACCAGAACTATGCCCCTGTTGCCGACGTCAACAACAATCCGCTAAATCCGATCATCAACACCCGTTCGTTCAGCGAAAATCCTGAACTTGTAGGCATCATGGCCGCCGCTTACGCCGCCGGCATGGAGGACGGAGGGCTGCTTTCGACGGCCAAGCACTTCCCTGGTCACGGCGATACGTCCATAGACTCCCACACCGACCTCCCCGTCCTGCCGTTCGACCGGCAGCGGCTTGATTCGCTCGAACTGGTTCCGTTTCGATCCGCCATAGACGCCGGCGTCTCTAGTGTGATGGTTGCGCATCTTGCCTTTCCGGCCCTCGAATCGGATCCTCGTGTGCCGGCGACCCTCTCTCCGCGCATCGTACGGGATATTCTGCGCCGGGATTTTTCGTTTTCCGGACTTGTCGTGACGGACGCCATGCAAATGCGGGGCGTCACCATGCACTTCGATCCGGGAGAAGCGGCCGTAAGGGCGCTGGAAGCCGGTATCGATCAGATTCTAATGTCCGAAGACATTTATGCCGCCAGGGCGGGGATTCTCAACGCCGTTTCGGAAGGCCGTCTATCGGAGTCGCGGATCGATTCGGCGGCTTTTAGAATTCTCCGAGCAAAGGGGCTGCTCAATCTCCATCGCCGGCGTGACGTCGATATCCGAAAGATTCAACGCAGGGTCGCTTCACCGGAGCATCTCCGGTTGCGCGATGAAATCGCCGGGCGGAGTCTCACGTTGCTTCACAATGACGACGTGTTTCCCATATTGGACGACCAGGCGCGCATTCTCTGCATTACGCTAAACGACGGTACGGGCGAGCGTGTGGGCATGCCGTTTATCTCCGCCGTGCGCCGTCAGTCTCATGGCAATCCGGTCACCTACCGCAGCCTGACGCGCGACGCAACGAATGCGGAGTTTGCGGACGTCCGCCACCTGGCTGCGGCGCACGACCTGGTTTTACTCGGTGCGCATGTGCGTGTGCGATCGGGAGCAGGCGAACAGACATTTCCGGATAGATATCGACGGTTTATGGATGACCTCTCTGCAGGCAACGTTCCTCTGGCGGTTTTCTCATTCGGCAATCCTTACATCATATCGCGCATCGATCGACCGGATGCCTATGTCGCCGCATACGGCGAATCCGAAAGCAGCATGGCGGCAGCAGCCCGAATGGCATTTGGAAGAGCGCCCGTCGGAGGGAAACTCCCCGTGAGCATTCCGGATCGATATGCATTCGGGGACGGTCTTCAACTGGCAGCCACCCTGCCACCCAAGCGCGTTCCGGAGACATCCGGTTTCCATGCACACGCGCTCGCGACTGTCGATACGCTGCTCACCGGTGCAATCGATCGTCAGATATTCCCCGGTGCCGCGGTGGCGATTGGTCGCTCAAACTCACTCGTCACCTCTCGCGGATTCGGTACATTCACTTACGACTCAGACCGGAACGTCTCTCCCCGTTCCCTTTTCGATCTAGCGTCATTGACCAAGGTAGTGGCCACCACGACGGCAGCGATGCGCCTGTATGAATCAGGGCAACTGGACCTGGATGCTCCGGTATCCCGCTATCTCCCGGAATTCGGACAAAACGGCAAGGCATCGATCACGGTTCGTCAACTTATGACCCATACGGCCGGGCTTACGCCGTTTCGCCGCTTCTATGAGGAGGGAATCACCCATCCCGATGGTGTGCTGGAAGCGATATTCGCAGAAACGCTCATTTACGAACCGGGTACAGAATACCGGTACAGCGACTTTGGGATGATCGTACTGGTCAAGGCGATCGAGCGAATAACCGGAGCGCCTTTTGAGGTATGGGCTGACAGCGTTCTGTTCGAGCCACTCGGAATGCGGCAGACGGGATTCCGAAACGCAAGAAACGAGGAAGACGACCATTTCGTCGTGCCGACCGAGCGCGATGACTACTTTAGACACCAACTCATTCAGGGAGAGGTACACGACGAAGCGTCGTGGATTCTTGGCGGCACTGCGGGTCATGCAGGGCTTTTCTCTTCCCTCGACGATCTGACGTTGTTCGCCCAGATGATGCTGAACGGCGGCAAAACGGGCGATTCGACCTTCCTGAAGCCCGAGACCATCGAACTGTTCACTACGCTGCAAGAGAACGACATCGGTCATACCAGAGCGTTGGGTTGGGACACGCCGTCCAAAGAGGGCTATTCGTCCGCAGGGAGTTTATTCGGTCCACACAGTTTCGGCCACACCGGCTTTACCGGAACCTCTATCTGGATAGATCCTGAAGCGGACCTGTTTGTGATCCTACTGACCAATCGCGTTTATCCAACGCGCAACAATCCGCATCTCCGGGAGATCAGGGCGAAACTGGCCGATATCGTCTACGCTGCGCAGATGGCGGCCCGCACGACAAATTAGGGCCTGTTCACACTGGCTGGTTGATTGCTGCCGGGAGCTCTTTTTTCATGTAGCAAGCAAGCGGAATACCAGTGGAGCACCAGCGCAACCTGTGGGATACCTGCTTTGTCTCGTGGTGCACGTCTGGAACCCGTCCGGCGGATAGAGAGTACATTCGGCCGCGAAAGAACCAGCTACAAAAACGCCATGCCTACCTACGAATACAGAAGGGAAGACGGTAGCACGTTTGAGGTCGTACAAAAAATGACGGACGATCCACTCGAAACGTGCCCGACCACCGGTCAACGCGTAAAACGCCTTATCGGAGGAGGTGCCGGTCTTATTTTCAAGGGTTCGGGCTTTTATTTGACCGATTACGCCCGGAAGAATAACGGGAACGGGAAACAAGAAGGCGAAAACGGCGCCAAAGCGGAAAAGAAGAAGGAATCAACAAAAAAGAAGCGCTCGACCGAAAATAACTCTACGAAAGCGTAGGAGGATTCGGCATCGAGGCGGGCTGTTGACACATGCTTTCGTGCATGCCGGTCAGGGAAGATGTATGATGCGATTGCCCTTGGGAAAACCGGATCCGACCGTGCGGGGACATTTCTACAGCATCCGTCCGCTGCGCCACAGCAAAACGGCATCTTCCCAAACACGCTGGTAAATGCGGTCCCTGCGCAGGATGTACTGTGGATAGGGAATGTCGCGATCAAGCTTGCGCACCTCTTCAAAAATGAAACGCGTTTCCATCTGGGATACCGGACTTCTGTTGGGATCCACCGGATAGTAGCCCATCGGTGCACTGCTTTGCTTTGGCGGCGGATAGCGCCATACAAACAAACGCCTGCCGTCACCATACCGCCTGTCCACGTAGTTCGGTGGGCCCATCACGATATACACCATACCGCGATCCGTCTTCCAGCCCCGCTTATGTGAACTAAAAAGCAGGTTGGCCTCTTCCACCCTGCTGTAGTATCGTTTGATCAGATCGGCGGCACCTCGTGGATTGCCCGTCCGTTCGAGCCAGAATTTTTCAAATTCCTTACGTCTTTCGTCGATGGTTTCCGCCTCCAATATCCGGTCCATCTCGCGATCTCGTGCGATGTAGATCAACGCATCAATCATTTCATCCATTGATGTGATCTGCGGAAAACCGGAGCCCTTGACGGTAAAATCACGGCGTTGAAGCGTGACCGTTTGCGCTGCTTCATCTCCAAAATCGGCATTGATTTCGAGCCGATAGACGCCTTCCTCGAGTTCCGGAAGCGTGAATTCGACAGTGAGTTCCCGTGCAGGATTTCTGAGCGTACGCCGGGTGACCTGAATGGTATCCGCCCGCCGGTAATTCAGTCCCTCATATGTATATCGCTGGTTCCGTAGCTGGAACCAGTATGGAGGTTCGGCCGGATCGGTATTGGTCTCCGGCTGCAACAATACCATGGAGAGGTCACTCGGATCGGCCGCATTGTAAAGTTCGATCACGGCGCGAAGCGAATCCAGTTCATTGGAGATGTGTGGCGCAAGCAGCGGCTTGAACGGCTGCATTTCATCCTTTGCCTCCAGTCTGATACGGCTGAGCGAGGGCGTTTCCTCCGTCCATGCCACTACGTCCACCCTCTGTGCGCGTACCGCGCGCTTTTCGCCTAGTCTATCCTCCAGGACTACCTGTATGATGTAGGTACCCGTGGCTGCCTCCATCCGCTCTTCAATAACAAACGGTGTCCAGCTTTGGGTGGAGTCGTAGGTTGCCACCTCTAATTCGACGGTATTCATGTCCTCGGCGATTACCATCTCGCCTTCCTCATCGAGCACCTGAAGAATAATTTCGAAGCGCGCGTTGAATTGGTCGCCCCGATTGACATACGCAAGTGACCGGTAGGGGATCGACATGTAGACGTCAATACCTGCCTTCTCGTTTTGCCATGTCGAGATGGCTTCAAGGTCGAAGTTCGGCGTACCGGGCGCATACGAAAAGGTCCGCCCGGCATCTGCCGAATCCAGCGCGTTCGACCCTCCGCAGCCGACCACCGGCACGGCCAGCGCGACGGCAAGCCACAGCTTGAGACGGTGTGATGGAAAGCTCACTCGGGATACCGGTTAAAAAACGATCACAGGACGGAGCCGTTTCGCCACAGCCTTACCGCCCGGATCCAGGTGCGCTCATAATAAGGCCGGCGTACGAGGAGGAAATTCTGGAAAGTCTCCTGACCTTTAATTGCTCTGACACGTTTGAAAACGAATGTCCTTCGCGGATCGCGATCGGAGTATGCGTAATACCAAACCTCCGTGTCGAAGTAGTATTCGACGTAGAGAGGCGCTCCAAGGACGACATAAACCATCCCGCGGTCGGTTTTCCAGCCTGCCTTATGCGAAGTGAACATCAGGTTCGCCTCCTCGACACGGTTGAAGTACTGACGCATCAGGTTCGAGGCGACCTGCCTTGAGGGGACGAGCGAACCCCAGAATGCGTCGAAACGTTCGCGCATTTCTTCGTCCGTGGGCGCCGACTGAATCTCTTCCAACTCGTCGTCCGTGGCGATATACGTCAATGTTTCGACGATCTGATCGAGCCGTCTGACATGCGGGAAACCGGCAGGTTTCACCGACACATCCCGGCGTTGCTGCAATTCCAGCGTTTCATTGTCCTCGTCCGGTGGAGATGTGACGGTGACCTCGATGCGGTACACGCCCTGTTCCAGATCGGGAAGCAGAAATTCGAGCGCAATTTCATCGCTGGGAGAGACCAGGCGGCGTGCCGTGCGCTGGACGATTTCAGGCCGGCGATAATCAACACCTCGATATCCAAGCGAGCCCGTCATAGGCGATATCCAGTGCGGCAGTACGGCTATCTCCGTGTCCGACCGGAATTTCAGCAGTCTCATTTCGACATTCGTGGGACGACCTTCAGGTGCCTCATACAGCTCGACCAGTGCCCGGAGCGAGTCAACGTCTTCGGCGACGTGAAGCGCCACAATCGGTGAGAATGGGTCCTCGTCGGACTTCCCTTCCAGTCTGATGCGGCTGAGACCGGCCTCCTGCGGTTCCAGTGCAAATACTGTCAGTTCCTGCACACGGGAGGTGTTTTTCTCCGTATTGCTGTCCTGCAGGACGCAGCGCACGAGATAGTCACCGGGCTCGACCGGAATGCGCCGATGGAACAGGAGTGTCTCGTACACCTGCGTCTGCTCAAAATCAACCGTCGTGACACTGTCACGCCATCCACGTTCGAACAAAACGGCATTCGAACCTTCGTCGAGCAACTGTATGACGCCTTCGAAGGCGGCGTGGAAGGTGTTCCCGACTTTTCGGTAGACCAGTGATGCGCGGGGAATTCCGATGTAGAGATCAAATCCGGGCTCTCCACCACGCAACGTAGAGATGGCCTCCATATCGAAATTGGGCAGTCCCGGTGTGTAGGCCACGGAACGGCCGCTCGAGTCGCTGAGTGCTCCCCCCGTTCCGCTGCACTGCATCAGCAGCATTGCGAACACGGGGAGCACGAGAATCACATATCTCTTTGCAGAGGCGATGCTTCCCAATCTTCCCATAATGAATTCACTCAAAAGCACGATGCACCGCTCTGCGAGCGGGCACCTATTTGGCGATCTGGGCAGCCGACTGCACGAGGCTGGAAAAGTCTTCCACCTTAAGCGCTGCCCCTCCGATCAATCCGCCGTCGATATCCGGCTGCGCGAGCAAGTCGTCGGCATTTGCCGGCTTCATGCTGCCGCCGTATAAAATATTTAGTTCTGCAGCAATTTGTTCACCGAACGTCTCGGCCAACCGGGCACGGATGAAGCCATGCATTTCCTGTGCCTGGTCCGGCGTAGCCGTCCGGCCGGTACCGATGGCCCATACGGGTTCATAGGCAACGACCAGTTGTCTTCCGGACTCAACAGTCAGACCTTCGAAAGCGCCTGCAACCTGCCGCCCTACCACTTCCTGCTCCACGCCGTTGTCCCTTTCATCCAGCGTTTCGCCGACACAAACGATTGGAACGAGTCCATGGGCAAGCGCCTGTTTCACTTTGTTATTGACCGATTGATCGGTTTCTCCGAAATATAGCCGCCGCTCGGAGTGGCCAAGTATCACATAGAAACATCCAAGGTGGGTCAGCATCGGTGCAGATACCTCTCCGGTGAACGCACCGGAGTCGACGTCGTGCATGTTTTGCGCACCCAGCCGGATGGGACTCCCTTGTATGGCCGTTCCCACGGCTTGCACGGACACAAAAGGCGGGCATACCGCAATATCTACGTCAGCTGCGTATTGGCTGGCTTTCTCGGCGACACCTTTGGCTAGATTTCTCGCCGTTTCGGTATCCGTGTTCATTTTCCAGTTGCCGGCTATGAGCATGGTGAGTGGGGTTGGGGTTGGGGTTGGGGTTGGTTTGCTTGTCTGAGAATGCGTCGCGGGCGTACGCGCGCGAGCGGCTCCGTTTACGGATTCTGCGGGTCGTCCGACTGAAGATCCTCCACTAGACGATAGAAAGAGTCTCCAACGTATCGCCGAACGATGCGCCGTTGTTCGTCGAGCAAATACCGTGTCGGGAGCGAATTAACGTTATAGAGCCGGGCCGGCTCGCTGTCAAAATAGGACGTGTCCTGCAGTTTGATTCCCGGCAAGTCCCGACCTTCAAAGAACGCCTCGATCAGGTCGATATCCGGATTCAGTGCGATCGAAACCCACGCGACTTCATTGCCGAGTTCGCGTGCCAGTGCGGCTATTTGAGGAGCCTGTTCGCTGTAGGTGACATCTTGCGGATCCCAGAATTCGAGAACCACCTTATTACCCGAAAGCGAGCTCAGCTTGAAGAGCGAATCCGATCGCGTTCGCGTTTCGAAATCGGGAGCGACCATACCGGGCATCAGATTTTTCGCTTCATACTCGGCGCGTTCCGCCCACACCGCCCATAGGCTTCCTTCGTATGATTTTTGTATTGACCGAGCCGTGACTGCGGCCATGTCCGACTGCAGGGAATCCATGTGTGCTTGTACGATAGTCGCCTCCAATGCCGCCATGGCCTCACGATCCTCCGCTTTCGACATGGCCCGTTCCACGAACGAAATTGCTTCCTGGAGTCCCGACAGTCTTGCCGTAGCCCGGTGAGCTGCCCGAATCGCCTCAACGAAACCCGGCGCCGAGGAAGGAATGTCCGCGCTGCGGGCCACTACAAGCGAGTCATTCCAGCCCTCAAGAATTGTGACGGATCGTACAGCAGCCGCCGAGGCACCCAGCGTACCGGGAAACGTCGTACGCAAGCTCCAGAACAGATCAGCCGTACGCCGGATCGCCATTCCGAGAAGCTCCTGATCGCCCTCTCCTTCCTTGAGCACGTTCATGACCTCCTGGTTGTGCTGGATATCGGTATTCCGGTAGGCCATCCAGGCGGCATTTTCGAATGAACGGACCTTGGGCAGACGGCCCTGAAGCGGATAGGTTGCCTGAAATGTCGACGAATCTCCGACGGCGACTACAAACTCGGTGGTGCTAAGTACCTCTCCGAGACGCTTGACCAAGAGGGAGAACAGGCCTCGTTGCTCCGCTACGACGGCGGTTTCAAAATATCCCGCACTGTCCGATACCGCATACCCCAAGGTATCGATACCAGACTCCGTGGATCTTGCAACGATAATTTCGAAGCCTTCATAGTTGACCGTCGAATCGATCTCGGCAGAGACGGTCACGTTGCCCGAAAGAAATGCCGATACGACGTCGTCCTGACCGACGGCCGGCTGACCTCCAATGCATCCGCCCAGAATCCACGCCGCCAACGCGACGGCAATCACGTTTCGCTTCATATGAGTCTTCGGCTCTCTCATTTTTTCACGTCTTCGTCCCTGCTTCGTTTACTCTCCAGCACGGAAACAAGAAGAGCGCGTACCAGCTTGGGGTCGGGGGTGCCTTCAAAGGTGCGCATCACTTGTCCGATGAAAAATCCAATCAGGTTTTGCTTTCCCCCGAGATATTGTTCTGCCTGTGCGGGATGCCGTTCGACGATTTCGACCACTACAGGCCGCAAGGCATCGGCGTCGCCAACCTGGAGCAGGTTGTGCGTTTCTGCGATGGCTTCAGGGGTAGCCGGATCGTCCAGCATCTTCGTGAAAATCTCCGTTGCGGCGGAGGAACCGACCTTACCCTCCTGACGCATTCTCAACAGTGCAGCCAGTCTTTGGGGCACAACTGGAAATGCGGGTCCGGCATCGATGTTTCGTTCCTTCATTACACGAAGGACATCGGTCATGACGATGTTCGAAACCAATTTGGCAACCCCGCCGGCTTCGGTGTCCACCTGATCACACAGTGCCGATAGCACCGATTCGAAATAATCCGCCACGCTTTTCTCTTCCGTGAGTACGGTGGCATCGTACGGAGGAAGACCGAGATCGTGTACAAATCTTGCTGCCCTTTCATCCGGCATCTCGGGCAGCGATCCACGTATTGCCCGGATGGTCTCCTCAGACACTTCCAGTCGCACGAGGTCCGGATCGGGAAAGTAGTGATAGTCGTGCGCCGACTCCTTGGAACGCATAATGCGGGTAACCTGCTTGTCCGTGTCCCACAGCAGGGTCTGCTGCGTCACGCGTCCCCCCTCCTCCAGCAGGCGTATCTGGCGCGCCAATTCATAGTCGAGTGCGCGCTCCACGTTCCTGATTGAATTCATGTTCTTAAGCTCCGTCTTAACACCCAACGATTCCGTTCCACGTTCGCGAACGGAGACGTTGGCATCGCAGCGGAGCGAGCCTTCTTCCATGTTGCCGTCACATATTTCCAGGTAGCGGACGATCTGGCGGAGTTTGGACAGATAGAGAAAGGCCTCGCGCGGGGAGCGAAGATCGGGCTCGGTAACGATTTCCATAAGGGGCACGCCGCAACGGTTGAGATCGATCAGCGATGCAACCGGATCCTGATCGTGAATCGACTTGCCGGCATCTTCTTCCATATGGATGCGCGTCAAACCGATCCGCTTGGTTGCATGTGCCTGTTTGCCGACAACTTCCTCCAGGTCGATCTCAACGTAACCGTCGTAGCATATAGGATCCTCGTACTGAGAGATCTGATATCCCTTCGGCAGATCCGGATAGAAATAGTGCTTCCGCGCAAAAACGGAACGGGTGTTGATCTTGCAGTTTGTCGCCAGACCCATCTTCAGCGTGTACAGCAATACCGATTCGTTAAAGACCGGCAAAGTACCGGGATGGGCGAGACTGATCGCATCGACGTAGGTATTCGGGGCACCACCATATGAGGCCGGATCCGGACTGAATATTTTCGAGTCCGTCAGGAGTTGCGCATGAACTTCCAGTCCGATGACGGCCTCATATTTGGATCTCAGTAACTCAGTGGTCGATTGGCTCATGGCTACGTCCCTGCGATTCCTTCCTGTAGGTCTACCGCCACGATCGGGCAATTATGGCTGCGCTTTTTTCTGTCCCAGGTCCCAGTTTTCGAGTTCGGCCAACCAGTCGTATGCGGTCATGTCGAGTTGAAGCGGTGTCACGGATACATATCCTCTCTCGATAGCGCCGAGATCATTAATGTCAACTTTTTCGAGATTTTTGAATGTACCTGTCAGCCAATAATATGGTCTGTCCAGTGGGTCGCGCCGAGCGCTGAACTCCTCTATCCATCTTGCCTTTGCCAGCCGGGTCACTTCTATCCCCTTGATCTCCCGTGGTTCGCGATGCGGGACGTTTACGTTAAGCAGCACGCCGGGAGGCAAACCTCTCTCAAGGGTTTTCTCGGCAATGACACGGGCGTATTCGGCTGCCGTCTCGAAGCTTGTCGGGGTCCTTGCGCAGAGCGAGACGGCAATCGAATCGAGTCCAAGAATTGCCGCCTCCGAAGCTGCACTGACGGTTCCCGAGTACAATACGTTTACCGCAGTATTCGGTCCAGCGTTGATTCCGCTTACCACCAAGGATGGCTGACGATCCAGCAGATTCCAGACGGCCAGTTTCACACAATCGGCCGGCGTACCGGTAACCGCCCATGCGGCAACCGGACCGGCCGTCGTCTCGAAGTCGTGTGCGTGTGCCCGAATCGGGTCGCGCACGGTGATGGCATGCCCTACTGCACTTTGTTCGCTCTCCGGAGCTACGATACAGAGTTCCCCCAGGCCGTCGAGCGCTTCGGCCAGAGCTGCCAGACCTCCGGCATCAATCCCGTCATCATTGCTGAGCAGTATAAGGGGTTTTCGATCCCCTGATCGCATATCGGCCATCTAGTCGTAGCTCTCCTCATCCGATGGAAAGCTGCCCTTTTTTACATCTTCTACGTATCGTCCGGCCACCGTCGATATGCGTTCGGCCAGTTGCTCGTATCGACGCACGAACCGCGGTCTGAAATCGGTGGTGAGTCCCAGCATATCGTGTGCCACAAGAATCTGGCCGTCACACGCTTGTCCTGCTCCGATACCGATCGTCGGTATGTCGATGGAATCGGTAACCTCCCGTGCAAGTGATGCAGGTATTTTTTCCAGGACGACGGCAAAGCAACCGACTTCACTCAACAACCGTGCATCACGCTTCAGCCGCTCCGCCTCTGCGTGCTCCTTGGCACGCACCCGATAGCCTCCAAATTTGTAGATACTTTGCGGGGTCAGGCCAAGGTGCCCCATCACCGGAATTCCGGCCGACAAAATGCGCTCAATAGCCGAAACGACCGTTTCGCCGCCTTCCACCTTAACCGCATGAGCCCCGGTTTCCTTCATCACGCGCACCGCTGAGCTGAGTGCTTCTCGTGAATTTCCCTGGTAGGAACCGAATGGCAGATCGACCACGACAAGTGCACGCTCGACGCCGCGCACGACGCACTGCGCGTGGTAGATCATCTGATCGAGGGTGATGGGCAACGTCGTTTCGTGCCCGGCCATGACATTCGAAGCCGAATCCCCTACGAGCAGCGCATCGACGCCGGCACCGTCGAGTATGCGGGCCATGGTATAATCGTAGGCAGTGAGCATGGCAATGGGCTGACCGCTCTCCTTAAATTCATGAAAGGTGCGCGTCGTCACCCGCTTGATCTTGCGTGCGCCACCTGTTCCAGCGTCTCCGTTTGTGGTATTCATGAGGCCGGGCGGTCCGTCGTATAGCTATCTTTGAAGGCCTTTTGGTCCGACATAAGAAAGGGCACTCACGAAATCGCAAGTGCCCTCCATAATCATGTCCGTCCTGCTACTGTGAAGCACTTTGGCCGGCCGGAGGCTCGATTCCAAGCTGATCCATTACATCGGGTGTGATGTCCATTTGCTCATCCGCGTAGAGGATAACCGGATTGCCGCCCGACTGGGCCGACAGCACGAGATTCAGGCTCTTGGCTTGCGCAACCTCATTGATCGCATTCTGCACCTTTTCGAGCAGCGGACTTAACAATTCGACTTCACGCTGTCCGAGTTCCTGCTCCTTTTCCTGCAAGAATTGCTGGATTTCGCCCTGCTGTCCTGTCAGTCGCTCCTCACGTGAGGCACGCGCTTCCGGAGACAATAGCGCCTGCTTCTTCTGGTAATCGGTGAGCTCCGTCTGGAAATTCTGTACCAGCTGCTCGTATTCGGCCTGCCCTCCTTCGGCAAGACGCTGCAATTGCTCCATCACAGAGCGATACTCGGGCAACTGCGACACGATCAGGTTCGCATCGGTATAGCCGACGCGGAGCGATTGAACCTGTGCCCAGCCCGTCGTAGTGCCAAAAAATGCCAGTAACAGGACGATTAAGATCCAGGATCGTTTTTTGAGTGTCATTCTACAGTCGGTCTGGTTATCGCGTTGCGTGCTGCCGGAGCATTTCCGGAGAATCCAAGACAAAGTTTAACTACCACCCGTACCAATCAGTTTCTCCGTATCGATGCCCAATTCTTCCAGGACGAAAATACTGACGTCGTATTGTTCTTTCGAATACAAAAACAGCATCTCACCCGTTTTGTCAAAGATATAATCATACCCTTCGGAGAGGGCCACTTCCTCGACGGCCTCCAGGACACGTTCCTGAATCGGGCGCATGAGTTGGTCTTGCCGTTGGAACAATTCTCCCTCGGGGCCGAAGTACCGCATTCGAAACTGTTCGATTTCTTCTTCCTTTCTGATGATCTCTTCCTGCTTCCGCTTGCGCTCCTCATTGGTATAGAGCAATTCCCGTGCCTGATATTCGCGAAAGAGATCGTCGACCACCTGTTGCATGGTTTCCATTTCCGCTTCCCATTCCTGGGCCAGCCGGTCTATGTTCTGCTGGACCGATGCATATTCGGGAAGCTGCTGGAGAATGTATTCAGAATCTACGAATCCGATCTTCTGCTGTGCGTTACTCTCGGAGCCTGCCACGAGCAGAAGCATCAAAAGCGATATTAACGTGCGCATTTTTTATTCAGTCCGGGCAATCGTCCACTTTTGTGGATATTTGTGCACTAGAAGGACTGTCCGAGCGAGAACTGGAAGCGCCATTTGCGCGAGCCGTCATCGCCGGACCGGTATGGTTCAAACTCGTCGAAATTATAGCCGTAGCTCAGGTTGAGCATGCCCAGAATCGGCAGGAATACACGTACACCCACACCTGAAGACCGGTACAGTCCGGCCGGATTGTAGGTACGGAAGCTGTCCCACGTATTTGCGGCATCGAGGAAACCGTATGGCTGGATCGTGAATTGCGGTGAGCGAATGGCCAGCAGGCGAAGTTCGGAGGTAAACTTATTCAGTATGGCACCGCCTGTGGGTGTTCCTTCCGCGTTCCGCGGCCCGACGACCTGCGACGGATATCCTCTCATGTATATCTGATCGCGTCCGAAACTGGAAAAGCTGTACTGTGCATCAAACGGTGTTCCACCAACGACGTATCGTTCGAAGAAAACGCGGTTTCCGGTAAGAGAGCCCACATAACCGAAATCCGCGCCGGCGCCGAATGAAAGCTTGGGCGCGATCGGCAGGTTCCAGCTCGTCGACGCCGACCACTTGTGGTACTGGATAAAGTTCGGGAGGGGTGGCGCTATTTCCAGTGAGAGCAACATGCTCGAGCCGCTCGACGGGAAGAACGGATCGTCCAGCGAATTTCGTGAGAGTGTCTGCTTGAAACTGATCGACCTATTTTGTCCTTCGGGCAATCCGTAGTAGGTCAGTCGCTCGCCGAGATCGTAGATTTTGAAACCGAGGAGCGAGCCCGTCTGGAAATAGTCATCCGGCCATTGCAGGCGCATTCCGTAGGAAACGCTCGCACTGGTGATGGAGAAGCGACTGGACGGATCGTCCACGACGTCATCTTCATCGAATCCAAAATAGGCCTCGTTGTAGTATCGCCGGTATCTGCTCGCGTTCAGATCATAGCGGCTGTGCGACAGGGAGAAGCCAAGGGGTCTGGGCCGTCCCTGGAACCATGGTTCGGTGAAAGATGCGTAATAGTTCTGGTAGTAGCGACCCTGCACCTGGACCCCGACGGACAACCGCTGCCCGTCGCCGGCAGGCATACGGAATCCTTCGCCCCACTTCATCATCTCCTGAACGGAGAAGTTGTTGAATGTGATACCTGCCTGTAGCAATAGGCCGCCAAAACCACCCCAACCGCCGGAGAATTCGAGTTGATCGCCCCCCGTTTCTTCCAGGTTGTAGGTAATATCGACCGTCTGCGTTGCGGGATTGATGCGTGTATCCGGGCGGAGTGTCTCCGGGTTGAAGTAATTGAGTTGGGAAAGCTCTCGAAGAGAGCGCTGGATGTCGTCTCTGGTAAACGTGCGGCCGGGATAGGTGCGCAAATTGCGCCTCACCACGTGATCTTTCGTTTTCGTATTGCCGACGATGGCAATCTCACCAAACCGGAAAACATCACCTTCATAGATCTCGAAATTCAAATCCAGTGAGTCTCCCGCGACCTCCTCGATGGTCGGTGCGGCAGAAAACTGCACATAACCCTGGTTGTAGTACAGGCTCCCGACGTCGGTGCTCTGGGCGTTTCCGTACAGGTTGCTTTCGAGTTTTTTGCTGTTGTAGGGATCGCCCGGCTGAAAACCCAGCGCCTCCGTCAACTGGGCATTCGTGTATTGCGTATTGCCTTCCCACGTGATATCCCTGATAAAATACCGGTTGCCTTCATTCACCTTGATTTCGACTACATAGCCGGGTTTCTCACCCTCTTCAACGGCAAGGTAGACCGTATCGGCAACAAGCCGTGCGTCGTAGTATCCGTTCTCGTTATAAAAAGCAACCAGGTTTTTCAGGTCAGCACGAAATTCCTGCGCGTCGAACGTCTCTTTCTTCCAGAATCGCCACCAGCGGCGTTCTTTGGTCTCATCGAGTTTTTTACGGATCTTTCGATCCGAAAAGGCCTCGTTTCCCGCGATCTTGATGTCTTCAACCTTGACGCTGATTCCCTTCTCGATATCGAAATACAGGTTGACCCGGTTGTCTTCGGTTTCCTCCCTGGCGACCTCGACGGTTGCAAGCGGATGCCCCTTTTCCTCATAGAACTCTTTGATCTGCTGCTCGGTACGTTCGATATCTCCGGGCTTGACCGCCCGCCCTTTCAAAAGCGGGACTTCTTTCCTCAGATCGTTTCGGTGGCTGCGTTTCACACCCCGAAACTCGTAGGCGTTCAGCTTGGGTTCCTCCTGGACACGGATAAGCAAATAGACACCGTTATCGATGAAGGTCTCGGCGGCGACATCGATATCCGAAAACATGCTCAGCCGATAAAGCTTCCTGATCGCCTCACTGAACGCTTCGTCTCCGGGCACATTCACTACCTGGCCGACCGACAGTGCGCTTGTGCGAATCAGAAGATTGCGCATGACGTCCGTATCTACGCCCTCGACCGAGATGCCGAGTATCTCGTATTGCTCGGGGGGCTGCAGGAAGTCCGGTACGCGCTCCGTCTGATTTGTAGCCGTGAATTGGCCCATCGCTGATAGCGATATCGCTATGATCATCCCCACCGGTACAACTACTCTGCGTATCAACATTGGCTGCTCGAAATGGTCTAACAGTCTTCAGCGCATATTCAAGTGCATCTGAACCGTGAAGCCGATCCCATGTTTCTCCCGAGGAGGGCAAATCGGCATGCGGCGTGGCTCTGCGATTCCCGCAATGTCCGTCTGTCCTCGGATAACGGTCCGAGGCGATTGTTTATTGCCCGGCCGGTGCATCCATGGCCGGTACGGCCCCGAATCTTCTCTCCCGCGATTGATACTCCCGGATGGCCGCATACAAATCGGGACGTCTGAAAGCCGGCCACGCCTTTTGCGTGATATGAAGCTCCGTATAAGCCAACTGCCATAACATAAAATTTGAGACCCGGTATTCGCCTCCCGTACGGACGAGCAGATCCGGATCCGGCATGTCACCGGTTGACAGATATCGGGAAAAATCGGCCTCGGAAAGGACATCGAGGTCAACATTGCCTGCCTTTGCGTCCACAGCAACGCTTTTCACGGCCTCAAGGACCTCCCACCTGCCGGAGTATGAAAGCGCCAGGGTGAGCGTCATTCGACGATTGTTCTGCGTAAGACCGATCGACTCCATCAATTCCTTTCTGCACACGTCCGGCAGTTTGGAAAGATCGCCGATGGCGGACAGGCGGACGTCATTGTCTTCGAGTGTCTTTGTTTCACGTCGGATAGTCTTGACGAGCAATTCCATCAACGCATTTACCTCGAACACGGGTCGCTTCCAGTTCTCCGTGCTGAACGTATAAAGGGTCAGGTAGCGTACCCCGAGTTCCGTGCAGGCCTCCGTTATGTCGCGGACCGACTCAACGCCGTGCCTGTGGCCGAACACGCGATCCCGCCCCTGCCGTTCAGCCCAGCGACCGTTGCCGTCCATGATAATGGCAATATGCGTCGGGATGTTACCGGATCGGCGAAGCTCCTCCTGCGCCTGCATGTCCTCCGGCGTACGCTTGTCTTTTGGTGGTGCCATTACGTTGCGTTCGCTATGTGTGATGCCGTCTCTGCTGCATTGCGGCATACGTTTTCATTTTGCCTATAGCGACTTTAATGCATACGCCTGTTTCAACGAAACGATCTGTCTCGAAATGAAATGAAGAGGGAATCCTTTTTGAATTAAAACCTGAGAATGTCGTTAAGGATGACGAAAGCCATGAAACCGAGCAACAGAAACATGCCGATTTGCTGCAGCACCATTCTCACTCTGAAGGACGGCTCACGACGTGCAATACCCTCATAGATAAGAAAGATCAAGTGCCCGCCGTCGAGTGCAGGAATGGGTAGAATGTTGAAAATGGCCAACGTGATCGAAAGCATGGCGACGATAAACCAGAAGGCTCTGGGTCCTCTGTCGGCCGCCTCCTTGGTATACTTTGCGATCAGCACCGGACCGCCCAGACTTTCGCGCACGTCTTCTCTTCCGGTGACGAGCCGTTTGAGCAATTCGGCCGTTCCCAGCGTGTTGGCCCACACGTCGCGAACTCCCCAAACAACCGCCGATGCAAACGAGTAGTCCTTGTGAATTACCCCGAATACCTCGAACAGCTGCTCAGTGTTGGGAGGAGAGATTCCGATCATTTTTCTGCCTTCCCGCGAGACCGGGGCCATCACTTCCTCCCGATGCACCGTTTGTCCGCCCTCGGACCGTTCCCAGGCTATGAGCAGACTGTCAGAGGCGGATTCACCAATGACGCTTGTAAGCTGGGTCCAGAAATCTACGGGCACGTGGTCCACGGCCACAATTCTATCGCCGGACTGCATCCCGGCCTGATCGGCGGGCAGATCCTCGAGGACATCTCCTACGAGGCTCGGAAACGCATCTATGCCAAGATTTCCCTCAACTTTATTGAGCCGACCCGCAATATCCGGTGGCGCGGGAAACGTCTCCCGTCTGCCGTCGCGCAATACGGTAAACGTCATTTTGTCTGCAGTGACAGCCTCGATTGAGAGAATGTCCTGATAGTATTCTATTTCCTCCCCGTTGACG
>CAZIIP010000023.1:0-19602 GCA_964539455.1 uncultured Rhodothermales bacterium | reverse complement strand
AGCCGCCAGACGGCAAAGCCGTTTATCGCAACACCGAGCAACGCGAAAAGAATCATGCCGGGAGCGTGCGTCGGTTCGGCATCGATCAGACGAGGTATCGCTTCAGAAAGCACCAACAGCGAACCGGTTACGAGCACGATGGCCGTGACGAGCGCGCCAAGCAGGGAGAATCTTCCGTAACCGTATGAGAAGCGATTGGTGGCGCCTTTCCGGGATACACCTTGCAAATACCAGGCGATGGCCAGCGACAGGCTGTCACCCAGATCGTGCAATGCATCGGATAGGATGGCCACGCTGTTGGTAAGCACGCCCCCGATGATCTCGAAGACCGTGAATCCGAGATTCAGGAAAAATGCAGTCCTGAGATTGTTTCCCGACTTTTCGTGGTGGTGACGGGATTGAGAATCCTGGTGCGTGTGCATCGCCGTTCGCCGGGCGGTTCGCTTATTCGACTATTCAAACGAGGTGGGGCGATCGCCCATTCGCCGCGTTGTCCGTTTTACCCGTCATACGAAGGCGGCCGCCCTGCTCTGCCCCCTACGCAAGCATGAACGTCCACAATGTTCCCTCCATCGCCGCCCGCGGAGCTGCCGCGGATTGATCGTCGTGGACCGACGGCATTTGAGAGTGTCCATAGCGTCCGCCATGCGATCGACGGTGCAGACGATTATATTATTGTGCAAGGTCGGTCTCTGCACTCGATATGCCGGGACGCGTCTATTTACTTCTCCTCATGAAGCCCGCACTTGTCGTGGAAGGATCTGATCAAAACATGCCCGCAGCGCCACTGGTGGATGCGCTGGTCCGTGCCGTGAGACAGGAATTGCTCGACGGATCGGATGCCGTCGTTCCCGGTCTCGGCCGCTTTTCGGTGACCTACCTGGAGAGTGCCGTGGACGAGGACGTGGAAGGTCGGCACGTGCTCCGTCCCCCGCAAAACACCGTCACGTTCTCGCCGCAATAGGATGCGCGGCGTGACGCAGCGAGGCCGGCGGGGGATCCGGGAAGAAACGTTACACGTTGCGAAATTACTACCGGGCGACCACCGCGGCCAATGCGGAATCCGGCGGCGGATTCGGGAAGAAACGTTCCACGTTGCGAAATTACTACCGGGTAACCACCGCGGCCAGTGCGGAATCCGGCGGGGGATCCGGGAAGAAACGTTACACGTTGCGAAATTACTACCGGGCGACCACCGCGGCCAATGCGGAATCCGGCGGGCAAACGGCGGCTTGTGGGGGGATTCCTCACAAGACTGCCCACATAATCCCTACGCACGGCTATTCGTTCCGGAGCTAGTCTTTTTCGACTACAGCAAGACGCGGAAGCAGATTGGAGGCGGATTTCGATTCCTGTCCTCTTCCGAGCCACACCACACACCGCCTTTTGGCGGTGGCCACTAGGCCGTATTAATGACCAGCCACAGAGCCAACGGGTCGGATTCGGCCCACGAACCACAAATAAAGGGTCTTTTGAAGGCCCGTGATCTCCAGGCACTGCTGGAAGGGCTGATCGGAGCCGGATACCGTGTCGTAGGACCCGTCGAATCCGACGGCGCCATTGTTTTGGACGACCTTACGGATATCCGGTCGCTTCCCGCCGGCGTTATCGACCGGCAAAAGCCGGGAAGCTACCGGCTGGCACACGAAGGAGACGGCATTTTCGACCATGTCGTCGGACAGCAGAACTGGAAGAAAGTGCTTTACCCGGCACACCAGCCGCTCTGGTCCGCCGAAAAGAGCAAGCGCTCCGGGATGAAAATCACCCGGATCCCGATTCCCGACGAGAAGCTTGCGTTGATCGGCGTACGGGGGTGCGATCTGGCAGCGATCGACATTCTTGATCACGTGCTGGCCGGCGACAGCTTTACGGACGCGCGGTACGTTTCGAGACGCGAAAATTCGTTTGTGGTCGCGGTGAATTGCCGCCGGGCGGCCGCCACCTGTTTTTGTGCATCGATGGGAACCGGTCCCAAGGCCAACGGCGCTTTTGACATCCGGCTCACGGAGCTATCCGACAGCGGGCGCCATGTTTTTCTGGTGGAGACGGGCAGCAGTGAAGGAGATGTCATGGCGGACGATCTGCCCCTTCGCGAAGCGAAAGACACCGACGTGGCGGCGGCCGAGGCGCTCGTGAAACAGGTAGCCGACAATATGGAGCGGAGTCTCGACGTGTCGGACATCCGCGAGGTACTGTTTGCGAATCTCGAGAGCGAGATCTGGGATGAGATTGCCGATCGCTGTCTGGCCTGCACCAACTGCACGCTGGTTTGCCCCACCTGTTTTTGCACGACGGTCGAAGACGTAACCGACCTGACCGGCAGCCATGCAGAGCGCCACCAGAAACTGGACTCCTGCTTCACGCAGGACTTCTCCTATATTCACGGAGGTAGCATCCGCACCTCCTTTAAGTCGCGTTACCGGCAGTGGCTTACCCACAAGCTCGCATCCTGGATCGATCAGTTCGGCATGAGCGGTTGTGTGGGCTGCGGACGGTGCATTACCTGGTGTCCGGTCGGTATAGATTTGACCGAGGAGGTACCGAAATTTCGGGAGGCTCATGCGTTGCGCAAGTCCATCACGGACGATGCCGCGCCGCAAACATCCAAGAAACGACCATGAAAATCCACGACATCACCACGAGCCTTGCGGCACTCCCGTTTTTTGAGGAAATGCCGGAAGAGTACCTGAAATTCATTTCCGGTTGCGCAAAACATGTTCGTTTCAACGAGGGCGAATTTGTAACGCTTCAGGGAAAGGATGCGGAGCATTTTTATGCCGTCCGCGAGGGACTGATCGCCATCGAGATTGAAGCCGCCAACAAAACATTCACCATGCAAACGGTGGAGGAAGGAAATCTGGTCGGCTGGTCCTGGCTCATTCCCCCGTATCGGTGGCACTTCGACGCCCGCGCGATCGCTCCCGTCTCCGCGATTCAGTTTGACGCGGTCTGCGTCCGCGAAAAATGTGAAACCGACCGCGCGTTCGGCTACGAAGTACTCAAACGCTTTTCACGCCTCATCATCCAGCGGCTTATGGTGACCCGTATGCTGCTGACCGACATGTACGGATGACCGACACCATGCCATCGCCATCGATTGCGCACCCACCGCGTCCGCATTTTGCCTCTGGTAATCCGATGCTTCCCGTCACGGGAAAGATCAACCGATACCGGAAGGAAACGGACGATACATTTTCGCTCGAAATAGCCGTTTCGGGCCGGCGCGCCTTCCGTTTTCTGCCCGGACAGTTCAACATGCTCTACGTCTTCGGCACGGGAGAAGTACCGATCTCCATTAGCGGCGATCCTTCCGATACCGGGATTCTCGTGCACACGACGCGTGAAGTCGGGACGGTCACGCGCATCATGCGGCGGCTGCGAAAGGGAGACGTCGTCGGCCTCCGCGGACCCTTCGGCAGTGCGTGGCCGGTCGATAAGGCGGAGGGCAAGGACGTCGTAGTGGCGGCGGGCGGCATCGGACTCGCCCCGTTGCGCCCGGTGATTTACCACCTGATGTCCCACCGTGAACGCTACGAACAGGTGGTCATTCTCTACGGAGCCAGAACGCCGGAAGATCTGCTCTTTGCCGATGAAGTTCGTTCCTGGAGTTCGCGGCTGGATATCGACGTGCATGTGACGGTCGACCGCGCCACCCGCTCCTGGTACGGCAACGTGGGCGTCATCACGTCCATCGTCGGAAGAGCGCCGTTCGATCCGCGAAACGCCGTCGCCATGGTCTGCGGTCCGGAGGTGATGATGCGCTTTACCGCACAGCAATTGCAGGGCCGCGGCTTGCCGTCGGACAAGATCTACATCTCGATGGAGCGCAATATGAAATGCGGCATCGGTATCTGCGGCCACTGTCAGTACGGACCGGAATTTGTGTGCAAGGACGGCCCCGTTTTCCGCTACGATCGTATCGAGCACTTGCTAAACATCCGTGAGTTCTAGTCATGGCTTCGAGAAAAAAATCAGATCGCAAGGCCAAACTTGCCGTTTGGAAATTTGCTTCATGCGACGGGTGTCAATTGAGCCTGCTCGATTGCGAGGACGAGTTGCTCGACGTCGCGGCTGCGATTGACATCGCCTATTTTCCGGAGGCCACGACGGCAGAGATGCGGGGACCGTACGATCTGTCGCTGGTCGAAGGATCCATCACCACCCCCCATGACGCGGAGCGCATCCACAAAATACGCCGGTCGTCGAAGTATCTGGTGACCATTGGTGCGTGTGCCACCTCCGGCGGCATCCAGGCCCTGCGAAATTTCAAGAACGTGAACACGTTCATTGCGATGGTATATGCACGGCCGGATTACATCGAGACACTCAAGGTATCCACGCCGATTTCTCATCACGTTTTCGTCGATTTCGAACTCCAGGGATGTCCAATCAACAAGGTGCAGTTGCTGGAGTTGGTGAGTGCCTTTTTAAACGAGCGCAAGCCGAACATCCGCCCCGAGAGTGTCTGCGTTGCATGCAAGCGCCGGGGCATCGTATGCACGATGGTCGCCCGGGGTGATGCTTGTCTGGGGCCGGTAACCCATGCCGGCTGCGGGGCTATCTGCCCTTCGTACAACCGGGGGTGCTATGGCTGCTACGGCCCGAAGGAAACGCCGAATACGGCTTCCCTGGGCCGACAATTCAAACAGATGGGCCTCGAACACGGAGATATCGCGCGCGCGTTTCGACTGTTCAATGCAAATGCCGAGGCGTTCCGGCGGGAAAGCGAGGCGCACGAAAGCCAGGCATGACCACAACCGATCGGTAGCCCGAGTGAATCCGAACAAGACGATACAAGTCGATTATCTGAGCCGCGTGGAGGGCGAAGGCGCCCTTTACGTTAAGGTGAGGGACCGCAAGATCAAGGATGTCAAGTTGAAGATCTTCGAACCTCCCAGGTTCTTCGAGGCCTTTCTTCGCGGCCGGAAGTACACGGAAGTTCCGGATATCACCGCGCGTATCTGCGGTATTTGTCCGGTAGCTTACCAGGCATCGGCAGCCCACGCACTCGAATCCGCATGCGGCGTAACCGTTGATCCGGCCATCCGCACGCTGCGGCATCTCCTGTACTGCGGGGAGTGGATTGAGAGCCACGCACTGCACGTATTTCTGCTCCACGCGCCCGATTTTCTGGGGTACCAGGATGCGATACGCATGGCATCGAAGCATCCGGATGTGGTCAAAATGGGTCTCCGGTTGAAAAAGATCGGAAATCAGATCATGGAGGTCGTCGGCGGTCGCGAAGTACATCCCATCAATCCACGGGTCGGTGGTTTCTACCGCGCCCCTTCCAAAGCGGAAGTGGAGGAAATGGAGGAGCCGCTGAAATGGGCGCTGGAGGCGGCCCTTGAAACAGTACGCTTTGCCGGCGGGCTCACATTTCCCGAACTCGAGCAGGACTACGAATTCGTTGCGCTGAGTCACCCCGACGAGTACGCTATTCTCGACGGCAGAATCAAATCCAACAAGGGTATCGATATCGAGATCGATGCGTTTCTGGACCATTTCACCGAAGAACACGTAGCGCACTCGACCTCGCTTCATGCCTTCGTACGCGAGCGGGGTCCCTACATGGTCGGTCCGCTGGCCCGGTACAACGTCAACTACGACAACCTGAGGCCGGCGGCAAAAGAGGCCGCCGAGGAGGTCGGCCTGGGACGCGAATGCCGGAATCCGTTCAAAAGCCTGATCGTGCGGGCGGTGGAAATCGTTCACGCGTGCGATCTCGCCCTCGAAATCGTTCAGCATTATGAGCAACCCCGACCGGCTGCGACACCCATCCCGCCGAAAGCCGGGAAAGGCAGCGGTTGCACGGAAGCCCCCAGGGGCATCTGCTGGCACCAGTACGAGATCGATGACGAGGGCACGGTTCTGAACGCACGCATCGTACCACCTACGTCCCAGAACCAGAAGATCATGGAGAGCGACCTGCGGCTGTTCGTCTCGGAACATCTGGATACGCCGGATGACGAGCTTCAATTGCTGTGCGAGCAGGCCATCCGCAACTACGATCCATGCATCTCCTGTTCATGTCACTTCCTGCGGCTTGAAATGGACCGCGGCTAGCAACCGGTCACCCCGGCCGGTAGGGAACGGTCGACGGTGGAATGCCTACAACGTGTTCACACCCGGCGCACAGGATCGGAGATTCGGCTGCCGGGGCCGAGAACCCGGTATGCCGGTCGTTTCCATCGGTTGAAGGCGTACTACACCGCGCACTGCCATGTCCATGAGCCGTATTGTTATCGGGGTAGGCAACGCGTTTCGGCGTGACGACGGCGCGGGAATCGCGGTCACCCGCCGGCTGGCCGGTGAAAACCCGGAGGCCGTCGTCATTCGTGAAGAATCGGGAGAGGGTACATCCCTGATGGCCGCGTGGGAAGGCCAAGAGCTGGCCATCCTGGTAGACGCATCCCGTTCCGGTGCGCAACCCGGAACGGTCAGGCGCTTCGATGCAGCTCATGATCGACTCCCCTCCGGTCTGTTTCACTACTCGTCGCACACCTTCTCCGTTGCCGAAGCGGTCGAAATGGCACGAACGCTCGAGCGGCTGCCCGGCCGGTTGATCGTGTATGGAATCGAAGGATCCGACTTCGCATATGGCGAAGGGCTTACCGAACCGGTCGCATCTGCCGTGGAAGAAGTTGTTGAGATGGTTTGTCGAGATCTGCAGCTACCATGACGCATAGCCGCTCCACCCCATCCGTCGTGCGCCTTCGGGTGATCGTGCGCGGCGCCGTCCAGGGAGTCGGGTTCAGACCGGCAATCTATCGCCTGGCACATGCCATCGGCCTGAACGGCTGGATTCGTAACAATGCGGAGGGCGTGGTCATCGAGGTGGAGGGATCGCAATCACAGTGCGCCGATTTTCTCGTTCGCATTGCTGCCGAAAAGCCCCCGCCGGCCATCATCCACGGACTTGAGCCAACGTATCTGGATCCGGCGGGTTATGACGCATTTGTCATACGCGAAAGCGGCGGCGGAGCAAAGACGGCGCTCGTGCTGCCGGATATTGCGACCTGTGACGATTGTCTGGACGACATCTCGGATCCGGATAATCGCCGGTATCGCTACCCGTTCACGAACTGCACGAATTGCGGCCCGCGTTACACCATCATCAACCGGCTCCCGTATGACCGCCCTAATACGAGCATGGCCTCATTCCGCATGTGTCCGGCCTGCCGGCGGGAGTATGAAGATCCCACGGACCGGCGGTTCCACGCGCAGCCCAATGCATGTCCGGTTTGCGGACCGCAGATTTCTTTGTTGAACGCCAAAGGAAAGACGATCTCCGAAAAGGATGCGGCGTTGCGGGAGTTGGAGGAACGATTGTTGAGCGGGCAAGTCGCGGCGGTCAAGGGCCTTGGAGGTTATCATCTGCTGGTAGACGCCGGTAATGAGGATGCGGTGGCAGCATTGCGGGAGCGCAAGGGACGCGAAGCGAAACCGCTGGCACTCATGTTTCCGTCTGTCGAACAGGTGGAAGCACTCTGTCACGTTTCCCCTCTCGAGTCGCGGCTTTTACACGCGCCCGAAGCACCCATTGTGCTCCTGGGGCGGCGGGAGGAGTCGAAAGGCCCGGTTGCCTCCAACCCGTTGCTGGCACCGGACAATCCCTACCTGGGCATTATGCTGCCCTATACGCCGTTGCATCGACTTTTGCTGGCTGATCTGGACCGTCCACTCGTTGCTACGAGCGGCAATTTGTCCGACGAACCGATTTGTATTACGGAAGAAGAGGCGCTGGAGCGTTTGGGAGGTATAGCGGACGTGTATTTGGCCCACAATCGGCCGATTGTACGGCACGTGGACGATTCGATCATTCGGGTAGTGCTGGATCAGGAACTCGTAATGCGGCGCGCCCGCGGATTCGCTCCCTTACCGGTATCGCTGCGAACGACAGACGATGCCTCCGATGCCTGTGTACTCGGTGTGGGCGCCCACCTGAAAAACAGCGTCGCACTCACACTCGGCAAAAATGTCTTTGTCAGCCAGCACATCGGCGATCTCGAAACGGCTTCTGCCTACGACACCTTTCGGAGGGTAGCCACAAGTCTGGCCGGGCTATACGATGCCGAACCCGGGATGGTGGCATGCGACCTGCATCCGGACTACCTGTCGTCCCGGTATGCCGCGCAGCTATCCCTGCCACGGGTGCAGGTACAGCACCACTATGCGCACGTGCTCGCCTGTATGGCGGAAAACGAGCTGACGGGGCGCGTACTCGGTGTGTCGTGGGACGGTACGGGTTTCGGGCCGGACGGAACCATTTGGGGAGGCGAGTTTCTGGATGCTTCGTATGCGACATATGAGCGCGTCGGACATCTCCGCACCTTCATGCTGCCGGGTGGTGAGCAGGCCGTCAAGGAGCCTCGGCGCTCGGCTATGGGTATGCTCTTCGAAACATTTGGAGAAGATGCTTGCGAGATGGACGAAATCGAGGCGGTATCCGCGTTCACGTCCGACGAACGCCCGGTGGTGAGACAGATGCTTACGCGGCGGATCAATGCGCCGTCCACTTCCAGTGCCGGACGGCTATTCGACGGTATTGCCTCCATTCTGGGCATACGGCAACGTTCCCGGTATGAGGGCGAGGCCGCCATGCAACTCGAATTCCTCGCTGCTTCATCTTTCTCCGATGAACCCTATCCATATGAAGTGATTGAAGATATGGGTAACGGTGGTTCCACTGCAGTTGTCGACTGGACACCACTGGTGCGAGAACTAATCGAGGACCTCCGGCATTCACAGGCAGTGGCACGTATGGCGTACCGGTTTCATTTGACGCTGGCGAAGATGATTGTGTCGACGGCACGCATCGCAAACCGGGATCGTGTCGTGCTGACCGGCGGCTGCTTTCAGAACCGGTTGTTGACGGAGCTGACGGTCGGACACCTGACGTCCGAAGGCGTTAAGGTCTACCGGCAACAACGTATTCCGCCCAACGACGGGGGGATTTCACTGGGTCAGGCGGTTCACGCTTTGCATCTTTCGGACAACCGATTCAGCGGTTCCGACAAAACATAAACTCCGGAATTCTCAGGTACGCCGACTTACCTGGAAATGATGGATTGACGATCTCCGTAGATGACTTTACGGCGGATCGGAAGACATGCGAAAATGATTCCGACCGTAGCGTCATTGGCGGCGACAAAAATGAGACGTACGCACTATGTGTTTGGCAATACCTGGAAAGATTGAAAGCATATCGGGTGACGATCCGATGATGCGGATGGCAAAGGTCAGCTTCGGCGGGATTATGAAAGAGATCAGCCTTGCCTACGTACCCGAAGCTACGCTCGGAAACTACGTGCTGGTCCATGTGGGTTTCGCGATCAGCATCGTGGACGAGGAGGAGGCGCAAAAGGTATTCGCCTTGCTCGAGGAAATGGACGAGCTGGACGAGCTGGAGGCCGGAAACGGTTCTGTACCTCCCGGTGAGACGAACGGGGACGCGTCATGAGATATATCGATGAGTACAGAGATGCGGACGCGGTTAAGCGAATTGCCGACGCGATCCGCCGCACCGTGACCCGGCCCTGGACGTTGATGGAGATTTGCGGCGGCCAGACCCACGCAATCCTGCGTTTTGGAATTGACGACCTTCTTCCGCCTGAAATCACGCTGGTGCACGGTCCGGGATGCCCCGTATGCGTGACACCGCTCGAACTGATCGACCGTGCCATCGAGATTGCCAAGCGAAAGGACGTCATTTTGTGCTCATTCGGCGACATGCTACGGGTACCCGGAAGCAGCGACGATCTTCTCTCGGTGAAGGCCCGGGGTGGCGACGTGCGGATGGTATACTCGCCGCTCGATGCCGTGACGCTGGCGGAGAAGCATCCGGACAGGGAGGTAGTTTTTTTCGCGGTCGGTTTCGAGACGACGGCGCCGGCCAACGCCATGGCCGTGTACCAAGCCAGGGAAAAAGGACTGAAGAATTTTTCGGTTCTCGTGTCACATGTGCTCGTGCCGCCGGCCATGGAGGCCATTCTATCGTCCCCGGATACCCTCGTGCAGGGTTTTCTCGCCGCCGGACATGTTTGTTCCGTCATGGGATACTGGGAGTACGAACCGTTGGCAGCGAAGTACAACGTTCCCATCGTCGTAACCGGCTTCGAACCGATCGACATTTTGCAGGGCGTATATCAGTGCGTTCTGCAGTTGGAGGAAGGCCGGGCGGAGACCGAAAACGCCTATGCCCGTGCGGTCAACAAGCCCGGTAACCGGCCCGCGCAGGACCTTGTCCGGTCCGTATTTCGCGTGGTCGACCGCAAGTGGAGGGGCATCGGGGAAATACCCACCAGTGGTCTTGGATTGCAGCCGGAGTATGCCGAATTCGACGCTGAAAGTCGGTTCGACGTGTCGGGCCTGCATGTCGAGGAATCGGACGTCTGCATCAGCGGGCTGGTGTTGCAGGGGCTCAAGAAGCCGGATGAATGCACGGCTTTCGGCACCCTTTGTACACCGGAGCATCCGCTCGGGGCTACCATGGTATCTTCCGAGGGCGCCTGTGCCGCCTATTACCGGTACCGCAACCTGCGTGTTGAAGAAGCCAAGGAGGCATAGTGATGGCCGAGTCGCCTGATTTCTCTCTTTCCTGCCCCATCCCGATTTCCGACTACCCCCATGTGCTGCTTGCCCACGGAGGAGGCGGCAGGTTGATGCACCAGCTCATCGATCGCATTTTCCGGGGGGCATTTGCCGGTCTGAGCCTGCAATCCGACCATGATGCAGCGGTTTTTGATCTTCCTGCAAACCGGATCGCCTTTACGACCGACTCCTTCGTTGTCGATCCCTACCGGTTTCCCGGTGGCGATATCGGCATGCTGGCGGTAAACGGCACGGTCAACGACCTCGCGATGAGCGGCGCACAGCCGTCATACCTCAGCGTCGGCTTTATCATCGAGGAAGGTCTGCCGATGGAGGAACTCTGGCGGATTGCGCAATCGATGGCGGAGGCGGCCCGAAAAGCGGGAGTGCGCATTGCCACCGGCGACACCAAGGTCGTCGATCGCGGCAAGGGAGACGGCATCTACATCAATACTTCCGGCGTCGGGGTGCTGGAGCACAACCTGGCGATTGCGCCGGCTTCCGTACGCCACGGTGACGCGGTGATCGTCAGCGGCGACCTCGGCAGACATGGCATCGCCATCATGGCCGTCCGCGAAGGTCTTGCGTTCGAGTCAGAAATCGAGAGCGATGCCGCGCCGCTCAACCATGCCGTAGCCGCATTGCTCGAAGCCGGTATCGACGTTCGCTGTCTGCGGGATCTCACGCGCGGCGGCCTCACCAGCGCACTAAATGAAATTGCATCGGCAGGGAACGTGGGTATCGACGTAAGCGAGCGCGACATTCCGGTGCGGATGGATGTGCGCGGTGCATGCGAAATGCTTGGTTTAGACCCGTTGTATGTGGCCAATGAAGGCCGGTTTGCCGCCGTCGTCGGTGAGGCGGATGCGGATCGGGCATGTGACGTACTGCACGCATTTGAAGTGTCTGAAGGAGCCTGCCGCATCGGAACGGTCACGCCGAAACATAAGGGTCTCGTGTATTTGAAGAGTGCCATCGGCGTACCGCGTATTCTGGACGTGCTGAGCGGAGAACAATTGCCGCGCATTTGCTAGGCGCCTTGATTCGAGAATCCCTTCTCTTTAAGAAGTGCTATAGACTCACATCAAGTGAGATGTCCAATGCTCTCACAGAATGCGTGAGTGATCCGGCTGAAACGGCGTCCACCCCTGTCGATGCGATAGCGGAAACGGATGCTTCCGTAACATTTCCAGAAGCCTCGGTTTTCTTTCTTCCCGCGACGAGGTCGACCGCCGACTGGAGCATGGATACGTCAAAGGACCCGTCCGGCCGACGCCGCACCATGTTGTCGAGCAGAATCCAGTCGATTCCGGCCGCTTCCGCCGCGACGCGCACTTCATCGAGGGTTCGCGTCTCAATCTCCACGATCACTTGCCGCGGCAGGTGTTGCATATATCTGCGCACGGCGTCGAGGGCGGATGTCATCCCACCGGCGGAAGCGACGTGATTGTCTTTAATGAGCACGCTGTCGTACAGTCCCATCCGGTGGTTTTTTCCTCCACCGAGCAATACCGCCCATTTGTCGAACAGGCGGAGCCCCGGAGCCGTCTTGCGCGTGTCCAGTATCGTTGCCGGATGCGCCAGCCGGCTCATGCGACTGGTGGCGGTGGCGATTCCGCTCATTCGCTGCATCAGGTTGAGCGCAAGGCGCTCGCCCGTCAGTATGGAAGCCGCCGCCCCTTCGACGACACCAAATACGTCGCCGGATCCGACCGGATCACCATCTTCGACGGAATAGCGCACGTAGATCTCCGGATCAATCCGTTCGAAGACGAGGGCCGCCACCGCACTGCCGGCAAGAATGCCGTCCTGTTTTGCAAGGAACCGCGCTTTGGCCCGGGTGCCGGACCGAATGGTTGCCGCCGTCGTTATGTCGCCGGTGCCGACATCTTCCTCTAGAAACCGGTCCAGGGCGCTTTCGAGTAAAGAACGGCTTAGATATTCCGGCAGTTGCACTTCCATCGACACGGGACGACGGTTATGAAGGTCTGGATTCGTCGGTCCAAGCGGCTTTTATCCGATCCAATATGAAATCGGGAGCCTTCATCGGCCGGCGTCTGGTCGCGTCGATAAAACACAGGACGACCCCGCCGGTTGCACAAACCTGCTCTTCCGCTTTCCTTCGGATTTCGTACCGGGTATCCAGCCGAAATCCCGGGAGTTCCGGAAACAGCGTAGTGACCTCGATGATATCGTCGTAGTAAATGGGTTTGGCATATTTCACTTCCGCACTGATCACCGGCATGAAAATACCTCTCTCCTCGATTTCCTTGTAGCTGATACCCAGTGGCCGTAGCGCCTCGGTCCTGGCCGCTTCAAAATAATCGAGGTAGTGCGTGTGGTATGCAACGCCCATCGGATCGCACTCCCTGTAGCGCACGCGGTGCTCGTAGACGAACGAATACATCGGCAAAGACTGGATCCTCAAGCCAGTTTTTCTGCGTTGCTCCAGGCACCCATTTTCGAAAACTTTTCCAGCCGTTTTTCGACCAACGCGTCCGGGGCAGTCGTCGACAGTCCGTCGAGCGCCTCCGTTACGGCCCGGCCTACGGCATCGAACGTCCTCTGCGGATTTCGGTGGGCGCCTCCCCGGGGTTCCGGAATGATGCTGTCGATCACGCCTACTTCCATGAGATCTTCCGGCGTGAGTTTCAGCGCACGAGCCGCCTCCTCCTTGAAGTCCCAGGACCGCCACAAGATGGACGAGCAGCTTTCAGGAGATATCACGGAGTACCAGGTATTTTCAAGCATAAGGATGCGATCGCCCACGCCGATGCCCAGGGCCCCTCCGGAGGCTCCCTCGCCAATCACAACCACCACGACGGGTACGCGCAAGGCGGCCATTTCCATGAGATTCCGGGCGATGGCCTCACCCTGGCCGCGTTCTTCCGCATCCATTCCCGGATAGGCGCCCGGGGTATCCAGAAAGGCGACGATCGGTTTGCCGAATTTGGCGGCCATCCGCATCATTCGGAGCGCCTTTCGGTAGCCTTCCGGATTCGGCATACCGAACCGGCGGAGTTTTCGGGACTTGGTGTCGCGACCTTTCTGATGAACGACAACCACAACGGAGCGGTCTGTACCTCCGAACGCTGCACCCCTCCACCGGCCGATGCCTCCCACCAGTGCCTTGTCATCTCCAAACAACCGGTCGCCGTGCAACTCTTGGAAGTCTTCCGTCAATGCCTGGACATAATCGAGCGTATACGGCCTGTCGGGATGCCGCGCGATCTGCACGCGCTGCCACCGGGTAAGGTTGGTGTATATTGACTCCCGCAGTTCCTCGACACGCACTTCCAGCTTCTGAATCGCTTCGTCGAGATTTTCTCCCTCCTGTTCGGCGCCGAGCTCCTTCAGTTGTCTCAGTTTCTCCTCCAGCTCGATCAGCGGCTTTTCAAAGTCAAGTAAGTGCATGGTACATCGGTTCGGAAAAACGTCCGTTCAAGCGACTCGCTGGAGTCTTCTGAATATAATGCTCATGTCCAGCGCGGCAGACTGGTTTTGCGCGTAAAGCCAGTAGGCGTCCGTGAGTTCCTTGTCGGTCAGCAAGGCCCGTGCTTCGTCGCCGACGATCGGAAATACACCCGGATGCAGTCCCCAATCGGCCGGAGGTCGCAGCCGGGTATCCGTAGCGTAGCCGACCAGCGAGCTTCCTCGTATCAAGGCGCGTGGAATGCGCGCTATCAGTTTGCCTGCATGATTCCACGTAGCAAGGCGACGCTTGCCTCCCAGTTTCCCGATCACCCAAACAATGGGAAGGCAGGCGATCAAAACGGCGCCTACTCCCAGATCAAATGCGCGCCGGCTGAACGGCAGCCGCGACGGACCCAACGCCGCTTCCGCTCCCACCAGCATCGGCGTCGAAAGATCTTCAATGGATGCCTTCCCGATGATGTGGTCCGCGTTTTCGGTGAGCACCCGGAATGACACCGGGAGGTCCTGGAGCATCTTCATGAGCTTGAACATGGTAAAATTGCTCATGTCGCCGGCCGCAAAAACGACGTCGTCGATTCTGTTGATGCGTACGACTTCCCGCAACTGACGAAGCGTGCCCATTTTCGGGATGCCGTTCCGGTCGGCAGGAAGCGGATTCTCCGCTTCGTCGGGCGGGACATAGCCGGCCAGTTCAAAAGAGGGGTTGGGCCTGCCGGCGAGCATGCGCCGGAGTCTCTGTGCGCCGGAAGGCTGTCCGACGAGCACCGCCTGTCGCTTGCCTATGGAGCGATTCCGTCTGACGAGCCGCTCAAAAAGCAGCACGACGACCGTGCCGACAAATCCCAACAGAACTGCGGCACGCGAATAGGCAATCCTCCGGATGAAAAACGAGATGACGGACACGGCAACGAATGCCGCACCTACGCCGGAAAATACGGGTCGAACGCTTGAGGCGGATCTGCCGTAGCCGCCGGAGGCTCCGATCGACAACACGGTAAGCAGCGCATAGGACGGAACGAGGATGCCGTAGAAGATCCAGCCGAATTCGATACCGGCATTTTGAGCCGACACCGCACCGGCCGCCGCGATAACGCCAACCGTCAACAACCACTCAAAGGCCGGGAGCGTCAGTTTCCGGACGGTCGCCGCCATCATCCCAACGCCTGCACGGAGCACGATGCCCACCCGGAGAACGGCTGCAAACAGTGCCGAGTAGCGCCCGTGGAAATGCTTGTCGGCAAATTGCAGCATCGCCCCGTAAAAGAGACGTACGTACCGCATCTCTCCCTGCTTCGTACTCTCACCCTTGTAATGAATGATGCGCGTATCCGGTGTATAGTAGATTTTCCAGCCGGCTTGCTGAAAACGGTAACACCAGTCGAGGTCCTCGCCGTACATGAAGAACGATTCGTCCAGCAAACCGGCGCCGGTCACCGTCGTGTCCAGCTCCTCCAGTGGAACACCTTCGAGTGGATCGGTCGTGCCGTTCGTGTCGACTTTGACGGATGGGTGCGTCATCGCGTGTACGAGCGCAGCCCGCCTGACCAGCATACAACTCCCGCTCAATGCATCGACCTCCATCACTTCATCGACCGGCGCGTACGAGAGGTTGTACTTGCCGAATACCTTGCTGCGCGGGAAAAGACGGCTCAGACCCGTAATGCGATAGAACGCGACGTCCGGACTCGGAAAGGTACGTCGGCTTTCCGGTGCGAAAGTACCGTCCGGATTGAGGATCTGGCAGCCCACGGCGCCCGCCTCCGGATGGGCGTCCATGAACCATATCAGCACGGCTGCCGTGTCCTCCTGAACGAGCGTGTCCGGATTCAAGATGAGGATGTATCTCCCTCGGGCATGCCGGATCGCCTGGTTGTTGGCGTGGGCGAAACCGCAATTCTCCTCATTGGCCAGGAGTTGCACCTCCGGGAACCGCTCTTTCACCATCTCCACCGAGCCGTCCACGGAGTTGTTATCTACGACAAAGATTTCAGCAGATAACTCCTGACACGCCCGCTGAACCGAATGAAGCGCCTGTTCCAGGAACGGACGCACGTTGTAGTTCACAATAACGACGGAGAGATCGGGTGCGGCGGCAGCCTCACGGGCTTTCCGCGTCCGATCGGCAGCGGGATATGTCAGAGGTGCCGAAGGCATATCATATTAAGATACGACAGACAGCCGTGGTGGATCGGGGTGTTTTGCGCGATGTCCCTTTCTTTGACAACGGACGGGTTCGATTGAATCCCGGTCGGAGAGCAACCGCGCCTCCGTCCTATCCCCAAACACCTGTTACGACGAGCACGTCGTAGAGGGCGTGTGCCCAGGCGGCAATTCCGAAACCTCGCAACAAGAATACCGCATTCAGTGCCAGTCCGAACAAAAACCTGAAAGTGAACGAGGAGAGAGTAAAAGTATCTCCAAACGAACCGGTATAATGAACGCCGCTGAAAATCAGCGCGCCGATGACCGCTGCCGCGATATACGCACCTGCTCGTCGGTCAGCCGGTGCCCCTGCCGGTTTTCTCCCGGCCATCAGCCTGCTGAATATCCAGAACAGACCTCCGACGAGTACTACACGGAAAACCAGTTCCTCGTAGAGTCCGGCTCCCAGCGAAAGCGCGAGGCGGGTGAGCAACGGTTGACCTTCCATCGCTCCCTGTGGTGCCATCGCAAAAAGCGCTCCGACAATCGAGCCGACGAGGAAAGCAAGCAGAACGGCATACACCAGCCCCTCGGCCATCATCCACAGGAAATATTTGGGCACGATCTCCGGACGCTGTTTGCGCTCTGCAATCAGGATAACGGTTCCGATGCCGACCACCAGAATGGCCAGGACGGGCAATCCGGTTCCGCCGATCATCGCAACGAACTGTTTGATCCAGACTTCGGCGCCCACCCGAACCTGATGCAACAGGCCTCGGTTCACGAAAGCGATGAGCACCTCATAGGCGATCAGCAGCGGCAGGGCCGACAGGAACGCGTACGTCGCCGTTTTGGATGCGTCCAGATAGCCCCGGAGTCTTCTATTGGAAGCAGTTGTCACCATGGATGAACGGTTCCGTACACCGAACGTCTTCTTCGCGTGTCTATTTGCTACGTGAATTCAGTGCAGCGGTTACGTGGGCGCAAATCAAATCTAATCCAATCTCATCCCGATCTCCCTTCCACAAGCTGCTCCAGCACCGCCTCGAGCTCCGATTTGCTGTGTCCATCATTCGCTTTTTCCGCCTCCTCAATGCCTGCCCGGCAGGTCTCTTCGGCATCTTCCGGTCTGCCGAGCCGCTCGTAGAGTTTTGCGAGGTGGTAGTAGGTACCCACATACGCCGGTTTTTCCGCCCGCAGGGCCTCGAAAAAGGCCAGTGCCCGTTCCTTATTGCCTGCTTTCAGGTATTCCGACGCAAGTGCAAACCGGGTAAACGGATCGTCGGGATCTTCTTCATGAAACTGCTCCAGCGCCTTGATTCTGTCCTTCATGATGTGCCCTCGACGGTCGGATCTGATTGTCGGTTACCAGCTTCCCCCCGCACCACCGCCACCGAATCCGCCACCACCAAAGCCGCCGAATCCGCCACCCATACCGCCACCGAAGCCGCCTCCGCCAAATCCTCCCCCGGACCTGCCCCAGTGCCCGCCGATGATTATCGGGAAGAAGCCTCGACGACGCCGATGGTACCGGTCGTCGAAATCGTCCGGCCAGTCGTCGTCGTCATGCCCGCCGGAGTTTCTGTTGGAGATGTAGATGATGACCATAATGGCCAACATCAGTACGACCACGAGTGACGGATCGATCGGAGGCTCACCCGACTGTTGGCGTTGCCGATCGCGGGTATACTCGCCCCGGGCCGCCTCGATCAGTGCATCCGTTGCCTGGGAAATCCCCGTGTAGTAGTCACCCTGCCGGAATCGTGGAACCACTACCGAGCGGATAATGCGGCCGGCCTCGATATCCGTAATGGCGCCCTCGAGTCCATAGCCGGTTGCGATGAAAACATTCCGGTCGTCGACCGCAACCATAACAACCGCTCCGTTGTCCTTGCCTTCCTGTCCAACACCCCAGGCTTGCCCCAACTCGACCGTATAGTCCGCAATGTCGGCGCCGTCCAGCGTGCGAACCGTGACCACCAAAATCTGCGTAGAGGATTCTTCATTGAACGCGTTGAGCTTACTGCGCAACGCCTCTTCTTCAGACGGCGAAAGAATGCCCGCATAGTCGACAACGAGGTTGTCCACTTTTTCCGGGATCTCGGTCTGAGCGGCGGCAGACCGTCCGGTGCCGAGCACCAGCAAGCATACCAGCGCACTCCTGGCAATTTGGATAAACGGTATATGTTGCAGACGGTAAACGCTCAATTTCCAAAGTCGACGGTTGGGGCGGTTTCGGCACCTTTCTCGGCTTCGAAGGAAGCCTTTGGGCTAAAGCCAAACAGCCCGGCAAAAATGTTGCTCGGAAACCGGCGCACGCTGCGGTTGTATTGGGCCACTGCCGCGTTATAGCGCGTTCGCGCGGTATTGATGCGGTTCTCCGTTCCTTCCAACTGCACCTGGAGATCCCGAAAGGCTTCCGTCGCGCGTAGCTGCGGATAGTTTTCCGAAACGGCGAGCAGGCGTCCCAGTGCGCCGGTCAGTTGTGTTTGAGCCGCCTGAAATTCCGCGAGCCTTTCGGGCGTGAGGTCGGCCGGGTCCACCGTGATGGACGTGGCCTGTGCCCGGGCGCTCGTAACGGCTTCGAGCGTTTCGCTCTCGAAGTCCGCAGCACCTCTCACCGTATTTACCAGGTTGGGTATCAAATCTGCACGTCGTTGGTACTGTGTCTCCACATTACCCCACGCCTGTTTGACCGTTTCGTCCGCCGAGATGAGGCGGTTATACGTGTTGCATCCTGCGCATCCGCCGAAGGCGATCAGTACGACAATGATAATGAGCGCAAGTGCTCCTTTGCTTCGCATGGCAGTTGGTATTGGTATCGATAAATGTGCTGAAACCGTCAGCGGTTGGCATCCTCGTCATGCTACGACGAAGGGCAATCGAGGTTGCCCTATTCCCTGGTCGAATGCAGACAGCTTTCCAGCCATTCAGCCGGATGAAGGGGCGAGCGACCCGTCGTTTGCTCGATTTGAGCTCTGCAGGAAAATCCGGCGGCGATGACGGGTACGTCGCTTCCGGCTTCGCGGACCGCGGGGGCGAGCGAGCGCTCCGCCATCGCCAGCGACCATTTGACGTGTTCCGACTCATAGCCAAAGGAGCCGGCCATGCCACAACAGGAACTGTCGATAATCTCTACCGAGCATCCCGGGAGACCGAGTGCAACGATACTACTCTCCATCCCACCCAGCGCCTTTTGGTGGCAGTGTCCGTGGACCAGAATGCGCTCCGATCGTTCGGACCAGTCTACATCGTCAAGAAAACCGTCATTTGCCAGTTCGGCCACATACTCTTCGAAGGTCCTGGCCGCATCGGCCACGACGGTGGCTTTCTCATCATTTGGAAGCAACGAGCGATACTCGTCTCTGAGTGAGAGCACGCAACTGGGTTCGAGACCCACGACGGGCCGTCCCTCTATTACCTGGGGATACA
>CAZIIP010000022.1:0-19622 GCA_964539455.1 uncultured Rhodothermales bacterium | reverse complement strand
GAAGGATACCTCGATTTGCGGTACCCCGCGCGGTGCGGGCGGGATGCCGTCCAAATGGAACCGTCCGATGGTCTTGTTGTCCGTCGCCATCGGCCGGTCACCCTGCAAGACGTGAATTTCCACCGACGGCTGGTTGTCCGTCGCCGTGGAAAACGTCTCTTTCTTGTTGATGGGAATCGTCGTATTGGACTCGATAAGCGGTGTCATCACGCCGCCGAGCGTCTCGATACCCAGGTTCAGCGGGGTTACGTCGAGCAGAAGGACATCTTCGACCTCGCCCGACAGCACGCCGCCCTGAATGGCGGCCCCGATGGCCACTACCTCGTCCGGGTTGACCGAACGGTTCGCTTTCTTTTCGAAGAACGTCTCGACGACCTCCTGAATTTTGGGAATCCGCGTGGATCCGCCGACCAGGATGACCTCGTCGATGTCGGACTTGGAAAGACCGGCGTCCTTGAGCGCGGCCTTCATGGGCGGGATCGTCCGTTCGACCAGATCCGATACCAATTGCTCGAACTTCGAGCGCGTAATGTCCAGATTCAGGTGCTTCGGGCCTTCCTGTGTTGCCGTAATAAACGGCAGGCTAATGGTCGTCTGGGTGGACGAAGAAAGTTCGATCTTTGCTTTCTCGCAGGCTTCTTTCAACCGCTGAAGCGCCATCGGATCGTTGCGCAGATCGATCCCCTCCTCGTTCTTGAACGTATCCGCCGTGTAGTCGATAAGGCGTTGATCGAAATCATCACCGCCGAGGTGGGTGTCGCCGTTTGTGCTCTTCACTTCAAAGACACCGTCGCCGAGCTCGAGAATCGAGATGTCATACGTTCCGCCACCCAGGTCGAATACGGCAATCTTCTGCTCCATGCCCTGTTTGTCCATACCGTAGGCGAGGGCCGCAGCAGTGGGCTCGTTGATGATTCGTCGAACGTTCAGCCCGGCGATTTCCCCCGCCTCTTTGGTTGCCTGGCGTTGCGAGTCGTTGAAGTATGCGGGAACGGTGATCACGGCGTCCGTCACCTTGTCGCCCAGGTAATCCTCCGCAGTTTGCTTCAGTTTCTGAAGCACGACCGCCGATATCTCCTGTGGAGTGAAAAGACGATCGGCCGCTTTCACGCGTGCCGTGTTGTTTTCCCCGCTTTCAATCGTATAGGGGACTGTCTTCATCTCCGAGGAGACCTCCTCATACCGCCTTCCCATAAATCGCTTGATCGAGAAGATGGTATTTTGAGGATTGGTAATGGCCTGTCGCTTCGCCGGGGCGCCTACAAGCCGCTCCCCATCCTTCTTATAAGCAACCACGGAGGGCGTTGTGCGACCGCCTTCAGCATTCGGTATGACGGTAGGCTCGTTTCCTTCCATCACCGAAACAACAGAGTTTGTCGTTCCAAGGTCTATTCCTATAATCTTTCCCATTCTGACTTCCGATTTCGGGTTGAGTGATTTTTATCTGTCAAATTGTGGTTGTCACATCGTTCAGGCACCGATCTCGGTACACTTCGGTACCCTTTGACCGACAACAAACTCCGTGCCGAAGAATAAAAACCGACAGATTGGCAGGTGAACCTGCCACTACGATCATGCCTTCCACCCGCAAAGCGGATGCGGCGGCCGTATATTAATAAGATTCTGTACCTGACGATTATGCGGTATCTACCGAACGCAATTTCCCTCGCACGCATTTTGCTCGTGCCGGTCTTTCTTGTGCTCCTCTTTTGGGGCACTTTTCAATCGCAACTCGCAGCGCTCGTTGTCTTCAGTGTTGCGGCGATTTCCGACTGGCTGGATGGGAGGGTCGCACGCCATTACAATGTCAAATCCCGTTCCGGTAGATTTCTAGATCCCCTGGCCGACAAAGTCCTGGTACTCGGTACCTTCATTGCGCTACCGTTTCTTCTGCCGGGTGTGGTGCCGTGGTGGGCTGTGGCGGTGATTGCGGTTCGGGATCTGGCGATTACCGGGCTCCGGCTCTGGGCGGAAAAACGGAATGAGCCCTTGCGAACGGTCCGGATGGCCAAAACCAAAACGGCGATTCAACTCGTCTTCCTGGTGACGACCCTGGTTTTGCTCGTCGCCTCAAAGCTTCCCGGCGTGGAGCCGATCAGGCAGGTTGCGTCGTGGCTGCTCTACGGTCCCGCTCTGTTCATCTTCCTTCTCGTGGTCGTCATTCTTACGGCATACACGGGCATCGCCTATTTTTTCAACCGCGAAATTGCATCCGACTGACTTGCCGCACCAAGAGATGGACTCCCGCCCGACGGGCAGCGAGTTTTTTGCCCGCAAATTGCTGGATATCGGAGCCGTTATGCTGTCGCCGGAGCGGCCGTTCACCTGGGCATCCGGTCTGCAGGCGCCCCTTTATTGTGACAACCGGCTGGCGCTTTCCTATCCGGATATTCGATCGGACATCGCCCGCGGCCTGACGGAAATTGCCTCCGGCATCGCACCGGATGCCGGTCTCGTAGTGGGGGTCGCGATAGCGGGCATTCCACACGCCACACTGGTGGCCGATCGGCTCGATCTGCCGATGGCTTACGTGCGCGGAGCCGCCAAAGCCCACGGGCGCGGCAACCGCATTGAAGGCAGGGTCGAAAGCGGCGACCGGGCGGTTGTTATCGAGGACCTGATTTCAACCGGAGGCTCCTCGCTGGCTGCAGTGGACGCGCTCCGGGAAGAAGGTGTCGACGTGGCAGGCGTCATCGGCGTTTTTTCCTACCGGCTGGATATTGCAATCCGGCGCTTTGCCGAAGCCGCCGTCGCGCTCCACACCCTTGCCACGCTTGACGACCTGCTCTCGGTTGCCGGGTCGGAAGGGCGTCTCGACGCTTCGCAGATTCAATCGCTGCGGGAATGGAGAGACGATCCTGGACGCTGGTCGGACAGGCATCGGCGGTAGCGATCCACCATCCGGCGCAGCCGCACGACAAGTCCCCGAGCGTCATACCGGCACTACAATGCCGCGAAAGCCCATCCTGCCGCCTTGAGTTGTTCGCATCGTCGCGTAAAGGCCTGCATCCACGGATCGGAAGCGCCGGGACGTTCGTGCAAAACGATAATCGAACCTTTTGCCGGCGACATGAACAGATTCGAGGCCCGAGCCGAGCGTCGCCGGTGCTCTTCGAAATCACGCGAGGGCGTGTCCCAGAGCACGAACCTCTTGTTTCGATCACGTGTCCACCGTACGGTGGCCGGCCGCAGGTGGCCGTGCGGTGGTCGCACCAGCACCGGTGGCCGGTTCAGGATCTCGGTCAAGGCCTGGTCCCCCTTTTCGAGATCATCGAGCGCGGCACAGCTGTCGACGCGCCAGGCGTCAAGATGATCGTATCCGTGATTGCCTATGGAATGGCCGCGGTTCGACATCTCGCGAACCACTTCCGGGACCGCTACCGCGTGCTTTCCGATAACAAAGAATGTCGCACGAATGCCGAGACGATCCAGCTCCCCCAGCAGTCCGGGCGTCGTGTCGCCGAACGGACCGTCGTCGAAAGTCAAATAAAGTCGCCGGTCCGGTGTATCGACGCGCCACGCGATACCCGGGATGAAGCGGAAGAGTGACCGGGAGGCGGCGGTATATAGTGCCGGAATCATCGACGGAGTTGCCGCCCTTTCCAGGTGAATCCCGCCAGCAGACCCAGCGGCCCAGCCAGTACGACGTAAAACGGCTGCAGTATCGCCGCAAGGGGATAGAGCCCGGTAGGAGCCTTCAAATGAAGCGTCTCTTTTACCTGGTTTATAAGCCGCACGTCGCCGATCCCCTTTATCAAAATGGTGAAAAGCAGGTAAAGCACCATTGCGGCGGAGAAGGGGACGGCAAACAGGCAGATCAGCATACAAACAGACAGCGCTCCGGCCAGCCACGTGAAGCCGAGAAGCGTGGTGTCCGCGTACGCCCTTGCCTTGGACGCCCACCTTCGTCGTTGCTGGACAAATTCCGATACCGAAGTGATGGGAGCGGTACGCACGACGGTCTCCGGGTCCGCACGGTACCGGACGGTTTCCGGACCGTGGGCGGCGAAATTCATCATGAGAAATACGTCGTCGCCCGACGACAGCCCCTTCGAACCCCCAAATCCCCCGACCTCTTCAAAACCGGCGCGCGAGAAAACCAGGTTGGCTGCGTTGCAGATTTCAGGAGATCCTCTGCCGATGCTGCCTCCCGCAATGCCGAGCCATCCGAGCATTTCAAGGGCCTGCAGCTTTTCGAACACGGTTCGGGCCGGTGCCAATGCAACGGGCCCCGCGACAAACCGTCCGCCGTCTGCCAAGCCGTTCAGCATGCGGGATATCCAGTTCGGCGGCACGGTGCAGTCGGCATCCGTGGTCAGGATCACGGGACGCTCCGAGGCGGCAATGCCCCGTTCGACCGCAACCTTCTTTCCAAAAAGATCCGGCGATTCCTTCGAGGGCAAACGAATCAGACGGAGCTGGGCGGGCCGGATGAAACGGGACTGCTCGAACCGTTCGACCAAAGCGGCGGTATCGTCGTCCGAGTCGTCGTCGACTACGATGACCTCGAGGAGCTCGGGAGGATAGGAACCGTCGAAAACGGCGCTTAGGCATGCCTCGATGTTATCCGACTCGTTTCTGGCCGCTATGACGACGCTCACCGGCAGGAGTCCGGCAGATTCTTCCGGGGGCTCCATCAGCAGCCGATCCCAGCCGTCGCTGTAGCGGTCCATGCGAATCACGTACAGGAGGGCGAGCAGAAAAACAAAGATGCCGAATATGTGGAAAAACAACGGGGGTACTACCTGAGCATTGGGTACGAGATTCGAGGATCAGGTTGAAAGATGGCCCGAAATGGCGTAAAAGTAAAACCTTCGGGGCCACCACCAATTCGCCAGTTGACCAGTATCCGCTCATTTGCCAGGGAGGCCAGCCGGATGCCGAGGGCAAATCCGGGAATCGCTTCCGGGTCACTACCAAACGCCGATTCGACGACAGCCACCCCGGAATGCAACACAAAGTCGAAGCGATAAAGATCGAAAATGACGCCCAGCGGAAGGCGGTACTCCAGACTGAACAGCGCATAGCGGTCCGGCGAGAAACGGCCGCGCGTAACGCCGGGCAGTTGCCGGTGGTCCACGACCGGCTGGAAATAATAGGGTACCGCACCTCCCTCGACGACATCCGACAGGCGTATTCTTGCTGCTATGACATGTCCATTCCAGGGCGAAAGGTATCCGAAGAAATCACCGATCGCGCGCGTAAACGATTCCGGGCACTCGCCCGGCCTGCACTCGAGTGTGCATACGCCTTCGCAGGTAATTTCGCTATTTACATTTCGCGCCGACTCAACGCGTAGGTTTGCGGCAAATCCGCGGGTGGGGGCCACACGGTTGTCCGTCTGGTCCAAGAAAAGGTCCAGACCTACAAACACGGCCGAGGCCTCCGGGTCGCGTGCCGGACGGAAACCCGGTCCGGATTCTTCCAATGCCGGGTTTTGAATTCCGTTGAAAATGTGATGCCATTCGTAGCGGACGTAAGGCAGGACCGACAAGCCAACCGTCGTTAGCTGTCCACCTGCGCGCAATGCTGCCACGAGACTGTTTCGATCATATTGTACCCAGTCCGGTTCGTCGGCGTAAAACGGGGGGTATGACCGGTCCCTGCGGTTCCATTCAGAGAGGACATGACCGGAAACGACAAGTGGGCTCGTCGTGGGATCCGTCATCGACAGCGTTGCAAACGCCACGCGCCTGAATCGCGATGGCCATGCGTGCAATCGGATGGAGCTTCCGGAAAAGGGAATGTTGCGGAAACCGAGAATCCCGTCGAAGCCGATTCCGTATCGGGGCGAATAGAGTCCCGTCAGATCGGTGCCCACGTAAACCGATGGTCGGTCCGCCGAACCGGATCCCCCGGAAGCAATCTGCCGCTCGGCAACCTGTCCCCGTGCAGTGGATGCGACGAGCAACAGGCATATGGTGGCAAGGGACAAATGAAATCGCATACGAAATCGAGTATTTTCCAGACTGAAAATAAGGCCCGTACACACTAATGCATTGATTGCTTCTGGAGGCTCCTTCTTCATCCGTCAGGAAAGAGAGAGCGCCGTGTAAGTCACAATCCATCGAACGCCGGAATGCATCACGTGCTGCATCAGACTATCTTACCGCACCCACGATCCCGCAACCGAGCAGAAGATCTAAAATGAAAGTTCTCATCATTGGCGGAGGCGGCCGCGAACATGCCCTGGCCTGGAGTATCAAAAAAAGTCCGCTCGCACCCACCCTCTTTGTTGCGCCAGGCAACGCCGGCACGGCGGCGATAGGCACGAACGTCCCCGTCGGTGCATCCGATATCCCGGAACTCCTGTCGTTTGCCGAACAGGAGCGTATCGACCTGACGGTCGTCGGTCCGGAGCAGCCGCTGGTCGACGGTATCGTCGACCAATTCGAGGCTGCCGGCCTGCCGGTGGCCGGGCCTTCGGCGTGGGCGGCACAATTGGAGGGCAGCAAAGATTTTGCCAAGTCGTTCATGGCGCGATACGAGATCCCGACGGCAGCCTACCGTACGTTTCGCGCATCCGAACTTCCGCAGGCCATCGCCTACGTGAAAGCGCAGCCCGTGCCGGTTGTGATCAAGGCGAATGGTCTCGCAGCCGGAAAAGGGGTGCTCATCTGCGAATCGCACGCGGAGGCCGAACGTGAACTCGAGGAAATACTGGCAGGCGGCAAGTTTGGCGACGCGGGCGCCTCGGTTGTGATTGAAGCGCACATGACCGGCGAGGAAGCGAGCATCTTTGCGATTACCGACGGCTCTGATTACCGGCTGATGGTCTCCTCGCAAGACCACAAGCGAATTGGTGAAGGGGATACGGGATTGAATACGGGTGGGATGGGTGCGTATGCGCCGGCCCCGGTGGTGACCGACGCCGTGCTGGAGCAGGTTCGAAGGCGCATTGTAGAGCCGGTCCTGAACGGGATGCAGCATGAGGGACATCCGTATAAGGGATTTCTCTATTGCGGATTGATGATTAAAGAGGGTCAACCACGGGTGGTCGAGTTCAACTGCAGGATGGGAGATCCGGAGGCGCAGGCCGTATTGCCGCTACTTGAGTCGGATTTGCTGGAGGCACTGCTGGGAGTGGCCAACGGATCGCTCGCCGATGTCGACATCAAAACGGCCAAAGGAGCCGCAGCTTGTGTGGTCCTCGCTTCCGCCGGATATCCGGGCTCCTATGAAAAGGGGTTCGAGATTACCGGCCTGGAGCGCGTGGAAGATGATCAGACCACCGTGTTTCATGCCGGAACGGCGGAAAAGGAAGGTAAAATAGGAACCGGAGGGGGACGGGTCCTCGCCGTGACCGGTACAGGTGCAGATCTGAAGGAAGCATTGACCAGGGCATATGCCGGTGTGGATCGCATCGCATTTGAAGGAGTGCAATACCGGAAAGATATCGGTCACAAAGGGCTACGACGGCTTGGAACGGCGCCGTAACAGTATTTCGTTGCTCTGGGCGGGTCTGCTGATCCTCCAGGCAATTTCGCCCCACTTGCAGTCGTGGGCGGCACCGGTACGGCCGGACACGCTGCTCGCCCGCTTCGACGACGCGGTTCGGGTTCAGACGGACATCAGGGGCGCGATCTATGTGCTGGACGCTTCTCGAGCGACCATCACCAAGCTGGATTCCACGGGCGCGGTGCAGGCCGTATGGGGAGGCCCGGGATCCGGGGATGCGGAACTCGACGATCCGGCGGATTTCGATCCGACCAACGGGTTGAATATTGTCGTGGCGGATGCGGGGAACCGGCGCATCAAGCGTTTCTCCGGCGAGTTTATGTTCCTGGAATCTCTGGCCATTTCGGAAGAGCGTCAGGTGTCCGGGATCGGTGATTCCGGTCGGTCGGATGTCGAGTCGAGCCTGTTGTATGAAGGGAGGCCGATTGCCGTTCAGGTGGCGCCCGACGGGAGCATACATGCGATCGATCAGGACAACGGAGTGGTCGTGAAGTGGGGGAGAAGCCGCCGCCTCGAGCGTGTTTTCGGCGGTTATGATGCAGGGCGCGGCTCCCTGGAGAATCCCGTAGCTCTGGCAATTGCCGGCGAGGGAAGGATTGTAGTTGCCGACCGTGGCAGCGGTACGCTCAAAGTCTTCGATCAGTTCGGCAATTACCAACGCTCAATAGGGAGCGGACTGCTGGAGGAGGTGCAGACCGTCAAACGCGTCGGAGACCGACTTATCGTTGTACTCTCCGACCGCATTGCCATCTATGAAGAAAACGGCGCTTTTGTTCGTAACGTGTCCATTGGGGCGGTACAATCATTGACAGACGCCACCCTTTGTGGCGATCGTTGGTTGTTGCTCACCCGGAACGCGCTCCTCTCGATACCCGTCAAGCGATAGTGCCCATAAACCGATTGATCGCGACTGAACCTGGCTACAATACGGGAACGTCCCGTCCCATCATCTTCAGAAACCGGCAAAACCGGCTGGATCGCGATGCTCCAACGAGCTATCCGGGCGCTCGCCATTATTGCAGTACTGGCCCCGTCGGCTTCGGCTCAGATCACCGAGCCGTACGTGGCAGGCGCACGCCGGGATACCCTGATCGTGCGCGATTCGACGGTCGTCCGATTGGAGCCTTTTATCATCGAGCGGACCTTCAGGCTGTGGCGAAACGGTGAACCGCAGGACGCGACCGGTTTCGTGCTCGATTCGCGAACCGGTCGGCTCCATATCAGGCCGGCACCCGATTCGGCAACGGTCGTCGTAGCGGCCTACCGGACCATGCCCTACCTTTTTCGCTCTCGTTATTTCAAACGGGAGCGCCGTAGTATCCCGCCGGATTCGGTTTTTCTTCGCGGATTCGTGAATCCGGAAGATCGATCGCCCACCTCGGCGGCGGAGGATCCGTTCGATGATGCAGCTCTCGAGCGAAGCGGCTCCATTACGCGGGGCATCATTGCAGGAAACAACAGGGACGTCTCACTCGAATCGGGTCTGCGACTGGAATTGTCCGGTGACATCGCCGAAGGTGTCGGCGTGCAGGCGGTGCTCAGCGACGAAAATACGCCCATTCAGCCCGACGGCACTACCCAGCAGTTGAATGAATTCGACCGGGTCTTCATTCAGATCGAGGGGCGGCAGGGTACGGCGACGCTTGGCGACTACGATTTGCGGTTTTCGGGCTCGACGTTTGCCCCGTTCAATCGAAAATTGCAGGGAATTTCCCTCAACGGAGAGATTCCTGCCATCGGCAATGTCGTTGGAGAAGGTGAAGTAACGGTGGCCGGCGCGACCTCCCGGGGCATTTTGAACGTGCAGAGCATGGAGGCCATCGAAGGGGTTCAGGGACCCTACCGGTTGCAGGGGAAGAGGGGGGAGCAGTTCATAATCGTTATCGCCGGGTCCGAGCGGGTCTACCTGGATGGTCAGCTCATGACGCGCGGCGAATCGAACGACTATATCATCGACTATGCGACGGGTGAGATCACGTTTACTTCGCGGCGCATTATCGGTGAAGACACCCGGCTGAGTGTAGAATTCGAATACACGACCAACCGTTTTACCCGGACGCTACTGGGGGGTCAGGCCTCGGCGGGGCTTTTCAAACGTGATGACGGATCCGCCCGTCTCACGGTTTCATCGACCTATCTCCGCGAAGCGGATTCCCGTGCGTTTGGCCAGGAACTGGGTCTTTCGTCTGCCGATGACTCCTTGCTTGCCGAAATTGGTGATGCCGACGAGGTCGTGGCGGGTGATGAGCGGTTACCGTTCGATCCGGAAGCGCTCTATGTGCAATACATAAAAAAGGATACGGCCGCTTCGGAGGAACCCGTTTTTGTTGCCGTCAGCGATACCGCCGGGATCGATTTCGTGTACCGTGTCCGGTTCACCCGCGTGCCTCCGGGACAGGGTTCATACCGGCGCGTGGGACGATCGGTCAACGGCATCCTGTTTGAGTGGGTGGGAGAGGGAAAGGGTGACTACGTGCCCGGTCGGTTGTTGCCGAAACCCAAGCGACAGGAATTGGTCGACCTGACGGCATCCCTGGAGCCCATAAAAGGTCTGACCGTATTCGGCGAGTTTGCCGGATCGATTCTGGACCAGAACAGAACGTCTTTTATTGATGACGAAGACAACGGGGGCGAGGCATTTACCGGTGGCGTTCGGCTCGAACCGAAGGAGATCAGCCTCCACGGCCGCTATCTCGGCGAGGTTTCGGGGGCTGTTGAGCGCCGCCGCACGGGGGCCCGATTCGAGGCGTTCGATCGCACACGTCCCGTCGAATTTGCCCGCGCATGGAACCTGAACCGGCAGGTGTCGGCAACCGGAGCCGCGGACGGCACCGATGCGGAAGACATCACGTCGGCCAACCTCCGTTACGCGCTATCAAACACCACATTTCTCTCCGGTGAGATCGGACGTATGCAACTGACGGGTTTCACCGGTGACCGCACGGTACTCGAAGGCCGGTTCGAAGAGGAAAACCTTCCACGAATCAGCTACCGGCTCGAGGATATCAGCAGCTCCGACAGTCTCCGGCAGGAACAGGGCACGTGGCAACGGCACCTGGGCAACATCGGATATACGCTGTGGGGAGGCAGGCTAACCCCGACGTTTGAAATCGAACGCGAAAACCGGCGACTGGAAAACCTGGAGGACCAGTCGTTGAAACGGGGCTCACTCGCGTTTACCGAATGGAGACCCGGACTGGCACTGGCTTTCGAGAAAATCAAAATCGATGCCGTACTGGAGCGTAGAAGTGAGCGGGGCCTGGCCGAAGGCCGGCTGCTCGACCGGGCGCGGGCGTGGACCGGCCAGGCGGTCATCTCGCTTCGCCCGGGACGTGCGTTCCAGACAAATGCCGACGTCGGCTATCGGGCAAAGCGGTTTACGGAATTCTTCCGGATCAACAAAAAGGAGAGCGATACCGAATCGATTGCCGTGCGCTGGACCGGAAGGGCATCTCCGTTCAGACGGGCGTTTATGACCAACTGGTTCTATGAGGCGCTCACGGAGAAGACACCCATTCTTCAGGAAACATATGTGCGCATCGGTCCCGAAATCGGCCAGTACGTGTGGGAGGACTTCAACGGGGACGGTATCCGTCAAATCGATGAATTTCTGCCGGAGCGCTTGCCCAACGAAGGGGTCTATACCCGCACGTTCGTCCCGTCAGACACGCTGGAGCCCGTTATCAACGTCCAGAGCCGGATACGTTTTTCGCTCGACCCCTCGCGCGTAATCGGTCGGGATGCCCCGGCGGGTCTTCGCTGGTTGCGCGCAATAGCTTCGCAAACAACATGGGAAGTGGCGGAGAAAAGCAAGGAGTCGCAGCTCCGGCGCATTTACCTGCTGCAGCTCAAGTATTTCGACAACGATTCCACGACGGTAAACGGCAGACAGCGTTTCGAGCAACGCCTCGACCTCTTCAAGGGAAAACCCGCCTACGGTGTGACGTTTGTATTCAATACGTTGCGCACGTCGGCGCGTCGGGCAGCCGGCCGGGAGAAGCGGCACCTGGGCACCTGGCGGCTGGATGCCCGGTACCAGTTGCAGGAAAAACTCGGCGCACGGCTGTCCCTCTCACGGGAAAAGAACCAGTCGGAAAGTCGCGATGGCGTCACCGGAGATCTGTCGGGCTCGCGTACGTTCGATATCGCCACGATCACAGCCCATCCAGAGCTGTCTTTCTCGCCTTCGCGGAATTTCCAGGTCACGTCCGGGATGCAATTGGCCAGAAAAACGGACACGCCTGTCGGTGGCGGAGCGGATACACCAAGAGGGGCCACCGTACTGATGATACCGGCGGAGGTTCGTTACAACCGCGCCGGTCGGTTACAGCTCGTAGGGCGCATCGAGCGTGCCACCGTCTCGCTTGACGGTGAGGCCGTCGGATTGGCCGCCTATGAGCTGACGGACGGGCGCGGACCGGGGACATCCTACCTCTGGAACGTTTTTGGGCAATACCGAATCAGCAGTCTGGTCAACGCGACGCTGACGTATGACGGGAGGGCTCCGTCAGACGCGCCCGTCATACACACGGTGCGTATGCAGGTGAGCGTCGTGTTTTGATGCCCCGATGGTGCTACGCTTCTTTCGGGACGGGCTCAGCCCACTCGTTATACGACTCCCGTTCGATTTGAAGGCCGGCGCTCGACAGCTTACCCTCCAGATCCTCGTAACCGCGATCCAGGTGATAGACGCGTAACACTTCCGTTGTGCCGTCTGCTACCAATCCGGCAAGGACCAGCGAGACACTGGCCCTAAGGTCCGTGCTCATCACTTTCGCACCGCGTATGCGCGAACCCCCTTCGATCACGACCTCGTTGCCGATCACGATGGCGTTGATCCCGAGACGACGGAGCTCCGGGATGTGCTTGAAACGATCGGCGTAAATAGACTCTTTGATGCGGGAATTGCCGTGTGCGCGCGCCATGAGTACCGTCCACTGTGCCTGAAGGTCGGTAGGAAATCCGGGATAGATATCCGTCGTTACGGAAACGGGCTGGACCTCCTCGGGAGCGGTGACCCGTACGCGATCGGTCTCGTATTCGGCCGTCGCCCCCGTTTGCTCGAAGGATGAGATGAATCGCTCGCCGAGATGATCTTGACGCCCGTTCAGAATGTCCACCGGCCTGGAAGGCGTGCCCGCAAGCGCGGCGAGAATCATAAAAGTACCCAACTCGATCCGGTCCGGACAGTTGACAAAGGAGATTCCCTTCAAAGAATCGACTCCGTAGACCTCGATGACGCGTGTGCCAAGACCGTCGATCCGGGCGCCCATCTTTTGCAGTGCTTCGCCGAAAACGACCACGTCCGGTTCAATGGCGGCGTTTTCGAGTCTCGAATATCCCCGCGCAAGGACAGCCGCGAGTAGTAAGTTGATAGTGGCACCCACACTGGACGGCTCGAATTTGAAATAGCCTCCGCGCAGGCGTCCGTCCGGTGCGTGGGCGACCACGTAGCCTGCGTCGAGTTCGACGGAAGCACCCAGTGCCTTCATTCCCTGGATGTGGAGATCCACCGGTCTGGGTCCCCAGGCACATCCCCCCGGCAATGAGACCCGGGCTTTCCCGAAACGACCGAGCAGCGCCCCGAGCATGTAGAACGATGCGCGCATTTTCTTGACCAGTTCGTATGGTGCCTCCAGGTTATTGCACCTTTCGGGATCGATTGACAGCGTATGCGTGTCCGTGGAAAAATCCACCTCCGTTCCGGTAAAGCCGATTACCTGCGAAAACGTATTGATGTCGCGCAACGACGGTACGTTCGAAAAGGAGGACGGACCTTCTCCCATCATGGCACCCGCCATGAGGGCCAGCGCGGTGTTTTTCGATCCACTCACTTCAAGTGGTCCTTCAAGGGTACGTCCCCCTTCGATCACGAGCTTGTCCATATGCGCCTGTTGTTCGTCTACGCCAAACCGGTATGCCTCGCCGGCAGTATCCCGGGGAGAAGATACGGACCTTGATCGGCACGATGGGCACGGGAGTTCAATTTGCGGAATCCCGATGCCGGGCATCGTCGTTGATGGATTTTAAACCGCACGATAAACACCGATTATGTGATCTATCTCGACCACGCCGCTACGACACCCCTGCATCCCAGGGTGCTCGAGGCCATGGCGCCGTATCTCAAAGACGCGTATGGGAATCCCTCGAGCGTGCACACGCCCGGACGCAGGATACGTTTTGCCGTTGACGAATCACGCGAGCGGGTAGCTGCTGCGTTGGGTGCCGAACCGGGTGAGATCATCTTTACCAGTGGTGCGACCGAGTCGATCAACACCGGAATCCGGTCGGCGCTGGTTGCGTCGGAGGGTGTGCTCGTTACGTCCGGGCTGGAGCACAAGGCCGTACTTCGCGTGGCCGAGTACCTCGAAACGAAGCGGCGAGCGGTGCGGTATGTCACGCCCACTTCGGACGGTGATATCACGCTGGAGGCCGTGGAAGATGCCGCCGGTGCCGGTGCCGGTGCGGTGGCGCTGATGTGGGTCAATAATGAAACCGGTCGCGCGACACCCGTGCGCGCCGTTTCCGGTTTTTGCCGGTCGCGCAAGATCCCGTTCTATTGTGACGCCGTACAGGCCGTGTTATTGATGGATGTCAATCTGGCAGAGGCCGGTCCCGACATGCTCTCGCTTTCGGCGCACAAATTGTATGGTCCGAAGGGTGTCGGGCTGCTGTATGTCCGCGGCGGCACGGACTTCACACCGCTCATTCGTGGCGGGGCCCAGGAACGCAATCGCCGTGGCGGCACGGAAAACGTTCCGGGAATCATCGGGTTTGCCGAAGCCCTCGCGCTGGCCGTCGAGGAGCGTGATAGCAGGCGCGAACATGTCGCGGCATTGCATGTGCGCGCAAGAAATGCGCTCCGGCAGGCGCTGGACGGTCCCGTCGTCTTTCACTCTCCGGATCCGGAACGGCAAACGGGGTCGCCACACATTCTTAGCGTGGGATTCCCACCGGTGAGGCGTGCGATTGACGGCGAAATGCTGCTGCTGAATCTGGATGTAGAGGGCATCTACTTGTCCGGCGGCAGTGCATGCACCTCGGGCGCCGTCGAGCCGAGCCACGTATTGCGTGCGATGGGTGTCGAGAGGGAAACGGCCGAGGCCACGCTCAGAATCTCCTTTGGCACGCAGAATACGGAGGAGGAAGTCGATCGCGCCGTGGAGGCAATCGCCGCCGTGGTGCGGCGCCTTCGTAACTAGGAGGCTGTCGGCCATTCGGCGTAAGTTGATTATTTATAATAGATCTATCGCGACGCTGATCGCACTGAAGGGCAATAAAAACAGTGGGGCTATTTTTCAAGTCGGACAAACTCCCGGGTTCTGTGCACACGGAACGGTTGGCTGCCGCCGGGGATCCTTTTTTCGTGTCGTGAGAAGCGGGAGCGCGGTGCACAAACGCTGCACAGGCGCTTGCTGACGGTGACAGATGGAAAAGGCGTCCCGGTTCGACGGGTTGTGACTGAAATGCGGCCGGTCAAAAAATGAGTCCCGTACGTGCGCCGAGCACAAATTTGGTCGCTTCGTCGCGCAAAACGAGCATCGGGTTTATTTCCACGAAGGCCGAGATTTCACTGAGAAAACGCGCCCATCCATAGGCGGCCTGGATGGTTCCTGCCGCATTGGCGCCGTCCGGACCCGAAAGCACGAGCAGGCCGCCACCCCCGAACGCGATATACGGCGCCCACGTACGGCCGGGAAGCTGCACGATGACCGAAGCCTGGGGATTGACGGCGTAATCGGCATTCGATTGGCCGTCGAACAGGAAGCCGACCAGACCGGTACCCGCGGAGAGCGAAACATCCGTGTTTAGAGGAAACGATGCCCGGAATCGAAGACCGAATCCGGCATTCCGGTCCGAAAGCCGATCATCATTGGCATTGATCAAGAACTCGGGTCCGAATCCCAGACGCGGCGAAAAATCCTGTGCCGTTACGGCAACGCCCCGGCACAAAGCAAGGATGCAAAGAAGCCCGATCGTTGGTATCCTGCGCATAGATTACGTGCACTTTCTGCGGTTGCGTAACCAACCAAAGTTGACGCGTGCAGCACCGGTAAGTTGCACAACCGGAGTCTGCAGCGGCCAATATCGCAACCGGGGAACGGCATCAGCGTACGAAAAACCAACGCGCACGACGAAGTTCCGCTGTTCATATGTAGGAGCTACCCCGGGAATTTGTTTTCGTAATGTTGACTTTCGCCGTCACTGTTCATTCACCAAACAACCCGTCGCATGACACCCCCATTTATGGCGCTGGTCCTGATTGTGGTCCTCATAGCGGGGATGTACTTCGCCAAACTGATGGTGGAAAGCCGTCGGCAGGAACTGGATCTGCGATCACGCGAGGACACCGATACCGAGTCCGGAAGCAGCTTGACGGAATCCGAGCTGGCAAACCTGATTCGAGAAGCCGTACGCGAGGAGACGGCCGTTGTGCTCGACCGTCTCCGGGAGGTGGAGGAACGGGTCGGCAGGCTGGACGACCCTTCGAACGACGTGGCGTCTGACGACGAATCGACGAATGAACGCAAGACACTGGGGAGACGGTCGCGGTCGCGACCCTAGCCGATTTCACTTTAAATGGAATAGTCGCTATGGATCCAGGAGAATTACTGTTCTTGCTCGGCTTTCTGGTCGTGCTTCCGCTGGCCATCCTGCGGATGGTATTCAAGCACAATGAACGGAAGATGAAGATGCGCGAATCGGGCGGCCAGAGTAACAGCCTTACGGTTTCAGAACTGGAGGACATGATCGAAGAGGCCGTTCAAAGAGGCATAGAGCCTATCGATCGGCGCATGTCAGGCCTTGAGAACCGAGTGGATGGGTTGCTTCCGCAGGCATCCGAAAAGTTGCCGCTGAAGGCAGGGTATGACCAGGCGGAAGCACCGGAGGAGGAGGCTCCGGCGAAAACGGTGGGTCGAATCCAGCGCCTCACGTAGGGCCTGGCGTGAACAGGCCCCAGCGTAAACAGGCCCTTGACGTTCCGTTGAATCGGTGGCGCAGGGGGCGGCCGTTTCGGGGCCCGGGGCCGATTTCCTCCGCCTCTACAAAGCCGAACAACCGGACCCTCGTCGCGTTTGATCTGTTTTTACTACCGCGACGCCAAAGGAGCCTTTCATGGAACAGGAGTTCATCGAGTCCCTTCTAGAGCACGACGATTTCCTGCTTACCACGCATATCCGACCCGACGGTGACGCCGTAGGATCACAGCTGGCTTTGGGCCTTTTTCTGGAAAAGCTGGGAAAAGCGCCCTATATCGTAAACGCGGACTTAATGCCCGCAACATTGGAATGGCTGGATAGCGACCGGCGCATCCAGCTCTTCCGCGGGACGTTGGAACAGCGTACCCGAATGGTAAACGCGGATGCAGTGGTCGTTCTCGATGCGAACGGTCAAGCACGTCTCGGAGACGTCGGGGCGGCCGTACGGCACGGGTCCTCGACGACCTATCTGATCGATCATCATCCCAATCCGGAGAACTGGTTTGCACACCGGTATGTACGGACATCGGCCTCCTCTACCGGTGAACTTATCTACGAGCTGATTGCCGCGCACGACATCGAGATTATCGACCGTGAACTCGCCGTCGCCCTGTACGTGGCGATCATGACCGACACGGGATCCTTCCGGTTCAACAGTGTCACACCCGAAGTACATGCAATCGTCGCAGACCTGATGCGACGCGGCGATTTCAATCCCGAACCCATCCACGTGGCGATCAATACGAAAACACACAGTACGCTGCGGCTGCTCGGCATGGCGCTGGACTCCATCCAGCTCGCCCACGGCGGGAAGGTGGGATACATGGTGATTTCTCAGCGCATGCTCCAGCTATCGGGTGCCGGCACCGACGAGACGGAGGGATTTGTCGATTACGTGCTCTCGATCGAGGGAGTGGAAGCCGCCGTAATCTTTCTTGACCTTCACCGAAACGTGAAGGCGAGTTTCCGGTCTATCGGCGATACGCCGGTGAACGGATGGGCCCGTCATTTTGGGGGTGGGGGACATAGAAACGCTTCGGGAGCCTACATGGAGGGGTCCATTGCCTACCTCGTCGACGAGGTGATCGACGCCGCCCCGCGGTTTATGAAACTGAAAGCCTGACGGAAAGCGGCTTCCTGAGGGCAGGAAATCGGCCGGATCCGTAACGGCCATGCGCCGAACGACATTCCTTCTTCCACTCCGTTTATCCCCTGTCCTGAATCCCGTGAAGTCACCCAAGACAAATGATCCATCCCGTTCTTAAAACGACCCATCTTCCGCTCAATGCGATAGAAACGGATTTGCTGATTCTGCCCTATGGCCCACAGGATCGGGGCGGACAGGAAGGGGGAAGCGTACAGGCACTGGATGCGGCGATCGCGCGGGCGAAGCAAGATCTGAGTGGGGCCTGCGAGAAAGTGACGATCGTTTATCCGGAGTCGCTCCCGGCAGGTCGGATCTGCCTGGTCGGCACAGGAGAACCTGAATCATACTCGCGTGACAGGTGGGCGCGTCTGGGGGCGATTGCCGCCCAACAGGCGGCTGCCTGCGATGCCCGCCACGCCGCAATTGTATTGCCGCAGCACCTCGGAGAGGACGCGGAGACGGCCCTTGGATTCACGGAAGGCGTTTTGCTCGGCTGTTATCGATTTGACCGCTACAAGACACGCAACGGTGAAGACACGACGCATCTGGAGGAGCTGCAGGTTGTTGCAGATTCAAAAGAGCGGGAGGAAGCAATCTCCGCTCTCGTCAAAACGGCCGGTATTACCGCCTCCGCGACCGGACTGGCGCGAGACCTCGGCAACATGTCGCCCGGCGAACTGACGGCCTCGAAGCTTGCCGCAGAAGCGGCCGCATCTGCCGATCGACATGGCTATTCATGTGTGGTATGGGGCAAGGATGAAATAGAGGCCGAGGGGATGGGCGGCATTCTGGCGGTGAATCAAGGCTCGTTGGATCCGCCGTCCTTCTCGATCCTGGAGTGGCATCCGTTGCGGGCCGTGAACGATCACCCGGTGGTCCTCGTGGGCAAAGGAGTCGTATTCGATACGGGCGGTCTGTCGCTGAAGCCCACGAAAAACGGGATGGACCAGATGAAATTCGACATGGCAGGTGCCGCTGCCGTAATCGGCGCCATGGAGGCGGTGGCGCGCCTGAAATTGCCCGTGCATGTCGTCGGCCTGATCCCGGCCACGGACAATCGTCCCGGCATGCGCGCCTACATGCCGGGAGAAGTCGTCACCATGCACGCAGGAACGACAGTTGAGGTACTCAACACGGATGCGGAAGGCCGCATGTTACTGGCGGATGCGCTGTCATACGCCCGGCGCTTCGATCCGATGCTGGTCGTAGACATAGCGACGCTCACCGGTGCACAGGTTGTTGCTCTTGGAACACTGGCCGCGGCTATGATGACAAACGAAACAGAAGGAGCGGCCGATCGGTTGGCGATGTTTGCCGAAGCCGGCATGGCGACCGGTGATCGCGTTGCCGGATTGCCGATGTTCGACGAGTACGCGATGTTGCTCGAAAGCGACGTGGCGGATCTCAAGAACGTCGGTGGCAAGGAAGCGTCATCCATCACGGCCGCGAAGTTCCTGGAAAGATTTACCGACTATCCCTGGGTGCATCTGGACATCGCCGGACCGGCGGCACTGGAGACACCGGACGGCTATCGCCCAAAAGGTGCAACCGGATTCGGGGTTCGCCTGCTGGTAGAGGTTGTTCGGAGAATTGCAGATAGTCAATAGCCAAGAAAATATGTCCGCACATCCACATTTTTCCACGGCGCACGGTCGGAGGTTGAGCCTGTCCGTCATGATGATGCTTTTGTCCGCGACGGTCTTTGCCCAGTCGGGCAAATATGAGCGCATGGCGGCCAGGTACATGAATTCGCAAATTTACCACGAGATCGTCGTATTGCCGGGTTCCGAGTCTCCCGAGGCCTACGTCCTGTTTCGTATTCCGAACGATCGGTTGATCTTCATGAGGAACCGGGACGCAATCGCCACACGTGAATACCAGGCTGAAGTCGTGGTTACGGCCGAGTTTTATCAAGACCGCCGGAAGTTCGGCGAGCAGGTTTGGCGCGGGGAACATGTGGCGGCCACGTACGACCAAACGCTGGACCGGGAACTCGATGTGACAGGCCACCTGTCATTCCCGTTTTCGCCCGGCAG
>CAZIIP010000021.1:8840-19760 GCA_964539455.1 uncultured Rhodothermales bacterium | reverse complement strand
GACTGGTAATCGCGCTCGGTCTGCTTGTCGACAACGCCATCGTCGTGACCGAAAACGTCAGCCGCTTCATCGGTCTGGGACACTCCCGCGTGCGTGCCGCCGTAAAGGGAACCTCGCAGATTGCGGGGGCCATCATCAGTTCGACCATTACCACGATGCTCGCTTTCCTGCCGATGCTGATGCTGAAGAACGAAACCGGGGATTTCATCCGTTCCATGCCGATAACCGTCGTGCTTGCACTGGCCGCATCTCTGATGGTCTCCCTTGTCCTCACCCCTTACTTGTCCAGCCTCGTCTTGCCCGAGCCGCGCGAGGAGAGGCGGTCGCAAGGGCTGCTGAAAAGAGGGCTGGAGCGAATCGTTTCGGGACCGTACACGGGCAGCCTGACCTACGCCGTTACCCATCCGGTGTTGGTGATCGTGATTTCCATCGTCGTATTCGGTGCCAGTATGGGTGCATTCTCGCAGGTCGGTTTCAGCCTGTTTCCCAAGGCCGAAAAAACCCAGTTCAGGGTGCTGATCGATACGCCGGAGGGCACCAATCTGAACCGGACGAATGAAATCGCGCAGCAGGTAGAACGGACGTTGCTCGAAGAGCCCCGCGTAACCGGTGTAGCCGCCAACATAGGCCGCGGAAACCCGCGTATCTACTACAATGTGATTCCCAAACGTGAGATGCCGACGCACGCGGAGTTTCTCGTCGATACCGGTGACCGGGATGAAGCCAACCGCTCCCGGCTTATCCGTGACCTGCGACGGAAATTTGCCACCATTCCAGGTGCGAAAATCGAGCTTAAGGAATTCGAACAGGGGCCACCCGTTGAAGCACCGATCGCGATCAAGATTTTCGGCGAGGATCTCTCCGTTCTCGCGGAAAAGGCCCGTCAGCTGGAGTCGATCGTCCGGGCGACACCCGGGACGATCAACATTAACAACTCCAGTGGTCTTACGCAGACCGATCTGGATCTGGTTATCAACCGAGACAAGGCGGGGCTCTTCGGCGTACCGATGGTCGAAATTGACCGCACCGTCAGGGCCGGGATTGCCGGCTTGAAGGTTGCCTCCTACCGGGATGATACGGGTGAGGCTTATGACGTGCGACTCAGACTCCCTGTCAAGGACCATGCATCGGTATCGGATCTCGATCGCATTTCGATTTCATCGGTCACGGGAGCGCAAATTCCCCTCCGCCAGGTAGCCGATTTACGCTTCCGTTCCGGTCCCAACCGCATCGAACACTTCATGTTTGAACGTGCCGTAACCATTACGGCCGACGTGCTTGGTGAATACAACGTTGCGGAGGTCGCCGACCGGATCATCCGGCAGCTCGACACAATTTCGTTGCCGCAAGGTTATCGGTTTTACGTCGGCGGAGAGGAAGAGAGCCGCGAGGAATCGTTCGGTGGCATGGGCCAGGCGCTGATACTCGCCTTGCTGGGCATATTTGCCGTACTCGTGTTCCAGTTCAAATCGATCCGCCAGCCAATGATCGTATTTGCAGCGATTCCGTTTGCCGTTACGGGAGCCGTCCTCGCACTGCTCGTGACCGGATATTCATTCAGTTTTACGGCGTTCGTTGGCCTGACCAGTCTTGTCGGCATTGTGGTCAACAACTCCATCATTCTGGTTGACTACGCCAACCGGCTCAGGCAGAATGGCGAGGCGCTGGTGCCGGCTATCGTTGAAGCAGGCAAGACCCGCTTCGTACCGATCATTCTGACTACGATGACGACAATCGGAGCGCTTCTGCCGCTCACTATCGGGAGTGGCACTCTGTGGGCACCGTTCGGCTGGGCCATCATCGGTGGGTTGCTCGTGTCGACCCTGCTTACGCTCATCGTGGTGCCGGTGCTGTACAAGGTGTTCTCTTCGAATACCCGGCCGGACATGGATGAAGTGTTCTCCGGATAGCCGTAAAATGCCATTTCCTAGAGAATCGGGATCCGCATTGTCTGCGCGAGCGCACGATCTGCCCTCTGATGCCGCTTGGAAAGGCATCGACGGGACATATGTCGTGACCTTCGGCCCCTTACCGCAAACCGCTAATCGGGAAGAAAAGTCGCTCGGGATCTAAAAAGTGTCGCAAACAGACCTTCCGGATCCGAACTCCAGGTGGCTTGTGGATTATCCGTCGAAGCAATCAGAAATTCGTTGCCTTCCACCGTGGCTTCGGCCTGTACGCGAATGGTCTCCATAGCAGGTCCTTCGAGCCGGACGACATATTCAGGCGCACTCACGGTGCGACCGTCTTCGACGAACTGCTGGTTGATGAGATTTCGAAGTCGCCCAAGGTATTGTACCACCGATGCCGAGTCAGCCGAACCGCCGTCGAGCATCCAGGTGCTGTCGGGCATGGTGAGTACGAATCCACTATCCGCCGGATACTCGAATACGACCCGCGTCACCTCGTCTGGTTCGAGCGAGACCACGTTCCGGTTGCGCCATGACGACAATCCGCGGTCGAAACTCAGCGAAAGCAATCCCGGCACCATGTAGACGTCCTCTTCGTCGCCCAGCCGGATGTAAGAGCGGGCATCCTGAATGTTTTGCTGGACGAAAAACCTGCCGATATAAACATCCGCGACGGGCTCTCCATCTTCTTCGACGACCACGCGTGTTGCCGATGAGTCGTTTACCTGGAATTCAGGCCATCTTTCCTTGCTACGTGCAGCGACCTGGTCGGTGTTCAGGTCGTTCAGCGTTCGCAACATAATGTTGACGCCCCGCTTGTCGGCTTCAAACGTTTGGCCTCCACCGGATACGGTCCAGTCAGGACCCGTTCGTTCGAATCGAAATCCGGCGCCCCGATCCGACTTCGGATAGAGCGAAATGCCACTCACTCTTGCCGTATCGATGGATACGAGATTGTCCCTGAACGTGCGTTCATCGCCTCGGTTCTTGAAAAGTCGTGTAGCTACGACGAGAACCAGAAGCACGACAAATACGATGACAAGATTACGGGTATTCATAGTTACAAATGCTGTGATATGGTGCCGTTGACGACGACCCTGGGCGGCACGATAGCCATTTATGCTGGTGCTCCACGCTGGGAAAGCTGCTAGAAGTTGTGCTCCGGTTGCGCCTGGTCACGCCGTTCCGCCCTTCGCGATCTCCTGCGCTGCATGCGAACGACCCCGTAGCCGACGATCAGCAAAATGGGCACCAGGAAATTGGCATACTTGAGAAGACCCTTCGTCCCGTCTTCCAGGGGATCCAACGGTCGCGCTGAGACTCCTTTGGTTCGCAGATCGATCAATCCCGTATCGTCCGAAAGCCAGTCCACGGCGTTTACCATGAGGCTGACATTGTCCGGTTGCACGGATCCGCTTTGCCGCCCGATACCGCCCAACGCAAACTGGCCGTCGGTCATGATCACCATCTTCGACTCTTCGGACCCAACCAGCGGGCCTTCGAGAACGGCACCAACCGCTAGATTGGATTGCGGAAAGTCCATCTCTCCCCATTCCCTGCCAATGTCGAATGTAAGGGGGGTATGCTCCGTACCCGATCGCCCCGAAGTCAATGCAAGCGGGGTGTAGGTTATGGTCGTGTCACCGGCAAAGGACAACGGGCTGGCAAACTGCACGAGTACGGCTTCAAGTCCATCGACGATCGGATGCTCGGGAAACGTGCTGATGATCGGGAAATAGGGAAATTGAACATTTGACGTAAATCGGAGCATACCGGCCTGTTGCTGAACGCTCACACTCCCGCAGTTGACGTCAATTACGAAACTGTCCTCCACCTCTACGCCCTTGTCGCGAAGCCATGGGGTGAGTCCGGTGTGAACCAACCGGCCAGTGGCGGTCTGGAAGTTGCCTTCGACACGATCATAGGCCACGAGCAGCCGACCGCCACGTGCCAAAAGCTCATCGAACTGTTCCAGGTGGAGCGGCGGGATGGTATCCGTCGGAGAGACGATCACCGCCGTTTTGAACCGTGAAGGTATTTGCGCTCCTGCCGAGTCGGCCGGCGTATAGGGCTCGAGACTGTAGAGCACGCCCAATGCCTCACTAACTTCGGGAATCTGACCGATCGGTGGTTCTCCGTGGCCCTGAATCCAGGCAACGGACGGTTTTATGTCGATGGAAATCTTTTTGACGGCGGTGGACAATGCGTATTCCATCGCCGCTCCGGGCTGCAAAAACGGTATGACCTCGCTGTTCTCGGTCATCCGCACAATCGCCCCCAGAAATGCACGCTTCTGCGTCATCTGGTCGCGTTCACGAACATCGATGAGCACCGGAGAAATGCCGTTCTGCATCGCTTCCATTTCGGCCTCCTGGTCCTCGTTCGGATTCTTGAACTCATACAGCACCATGCCGTCGGACGCCGCGGCATACTCGGTTAACAGATCCCGAAATTCACGGCGGGTGCGGGCAATGTCAGGGGGAAGATCTTCAGAAAAGTACCCGGTTACCGTGATGGGATCCCGCAGGTTGTCCAAAATATTTCGGGTGGCCTCGCTGAGGGTATACCGCTTGTCTGCAGTGAAATCAAGTCGGACGAAAAACTGATCGGCAAGGACGTTCAGCAGAAGCAGGATCCCGGCGACCAGAAATAACGTGTTCGTAAGTGTACTCTTTGTCATCGGTTGCGTGCTACCTCTTGTTGTACCAGATACGATCGGACGCGCTCACTCAGCCTCTCTCAGCAATCAGGTTTCGGCGTGCGAGCATCATCTCTGCCGCAAACAGACCGAAAGCCGTTAGCGAAAGGAAGTAGATCAGGTCCCGCGTGTCGATTACGCCTCTCGATATGGAATCAAAATGACGCGACATACTCAGTCCACTCAAAATGAAGCCGGTGATTCCCGTAAAACTTCCGGCAAGGATCTCGACGATCAGGTGAAAACACAATCCGATCAGCAGTGCCAGGAGAAAGGCGACGATCTGATTGTCCGTGAGGCTGCTGGCGAAAAGACCGCCGGCGATGTAAACCGAACTCATGAGAATGAGGCCAAGATACCCGCACCAGACCGCCCCGTGATCGATATTCCCGATACTGGCGATGGTGATGTAATACGGCAAGGTGAGCGCCAGTGCGATACCGATCAACGCGAGACAGGCCAGGTACTTCCCGATGATTACTTCCCTGTCCGTGACCGCCTTGGTGAGAAGCAATTCGATCGTACCCGTCTTCTTCTCCTCCGCGATCATCCGCATGGTCAAAGCGGGAATAAACAGAAACAGGCTCCAGAAGGCCACGGAGAAAAAGGACTGCAGGCTGGCCTGACCGAGTAGAAAGACGTCCGCTCCGTAGAGCCACGTGAAGAATCCGCTGAATCCCAGAAAGAGGACCAGCAGCACGTAAGCCGTAAGCGAGTCGAAATAGGACCGAAGTTCGCGCAGGGCGATAATTCGGACCGGTGAAAAGTTGAATGCCATAGTGGATACGCTTCGTTTATGCAAAGCACTTGTTCGCCAAAACAAATGCGCGGCGTCAATTCATCGTGAGATTGCGGAAAATATCCTCTAGCTTCGTCTCCAGAGGCGTCATCCGCGTCAATACCCAGCCGTTCCTGACGCATTGTTCAAAAACCGGGCGTCTTGAGGAAGATCCCGGCACACTCTGCACTTCAAACCCGTGCGGTATTCCCGCCTCAGGGACTACGGCATGCACACTGGGTAGCGCGGAGAGTTGCTCGATTACGGCACCGTCTTCTGCATCCTCGACAGTTACATGGAGGACTTCCTGTCCCTCGGCCTGTTTGCTCAGCGTGTCCGGCGTGCCGTCGGCCACGATTTTTCCCCGATTGATGATAAGAATACGATCGCAGGTAGCCTCCACCTCCGGAAGGATATGCGTCGAGAGCATCACGGTCTTTTCACGACCGATCTTCTTGATCAACTCCCGTATTTCGACGATCTGGTTGGGATCCAGACCGCTCGTGGGCTCATCCAGCAGGAGTATCTCAGGCTCGTGAATCATTGCCTGTGCCAAACCCACCCGCTGGCGGTATCCCTTGGAAAGCTCGCCGATGGTCTTGTACTGTTCTTCCGTCAGGCCACAGACATCCACCATTTGCTCGACACGGCCGGCCATCACCGATTTTTCCACGCCTTGGAGTGCGGCGGCAAAAACCAGATAGTCCAGCACACCCATGTCGAGATAGAGCGGGTTGTTCTCCGGCAGATAACCGATGAATCGCTTCAGCTCCCCGGAGTGCTCCTGCATCGACCGGTCGCCGACCAGCACTTCACCGGCGTCCGGTGCAATGTAGTCGGTGATCATTTTTAACGTGGTCGTTTTTCCTGCCCCGTTCGGCCCGAGGAAACCGAGGATTTCACCGGTTTGTACCGAAAAGCTGATGTCGTCGACGGCCTTCTGTCTGCCGTAGGTTTTGGTTAGTCCGGAGATGGTAATGTCCATACGAGCAAATTGCTTTTTTCCGGTTGCCGATCAAGGAATTTATTCAACCTGATGAAATGACAATTGTCGGTTCTGGTTTCCGGAGTCGACTTCAGAATTTAAATGAGTGACAATATCTCTGAAGCGTTCAGTGACGCTGTTGCTATTTGAAGGTTCATGGTGAACAGAGCACGTGCATCCTGTCGGATTCCGGGCGCGGCTTCGGAGTCCTGAAACCGGGACTGAAGCCCAACTACCGATATGCCCGAGTGAAGCGCGGGATACCGAATCCATCCGGAGCGGAGCGGAGTTTCCGAATGCGCCTACCGGCGTACGGAATCGCTCCCGGTACACTCACTCCTCCGCCGTGATCCGCAAAAGTTCTCCCGGCTCCGGTCGGGTGGCGATCGACAGATCATTCAGTGCACGCAATTGGCGAATGGAAATGTCGTATTGCTGCGAGATGCGCAAAAGCGTGTCCCCCTCCTCGACGAGATGATAGCCCTCCGGAACCTTATAAATGACCTGCGGCTCTTCCGGCACTACAGCCGTGCTGTCCTCCGTTTCGGATTCGGACGGATCAGCCTCGGCGTCGATCATTTCCATCTCGAGTGCCATCATTGGATCGAGTGAATCCACTTCGGAGGGATCTAGAACGTATAAAACATCCTCGAAACCATATTCGGGCGACGAACCATCCAGCAGCGTCAACCGGCTCTCGACATTTGCGGCACCTGACAACCGCTCGGCAATCGCAACCGCTCGGGCACCCTGTTCCTGTGTCTCAACGCGGCCCTCCAGAACCAGCACCCCGTCGGAAGCCGAGATTTCAAAATTGAACGGTCGCAATTGCGCATCATTGGCCAGTGCCAGACGCACGCGGGTCGCAAGAATCTGATCCTCAACTTTCTGCCTGGGTGTTTGGGCAGACAGTCGGACGGAAACAAGACCCGGCAAAAAAGCCAGGAATGCAATCAGCTGGGCTGCACGAATTATTCTGGTCGGCATCGGTTGGGAGGCATGACGCGTGGAGGAAGCTTCAAATGAACGTTCCACTGCCGCAAAAGGTTTTAACCGGGATCACTCCCGGTCGGGCCGGTCGGTATCGACCCTGAATCTTCCTGTAACCGGCAATATCGTTCCATCACAGCGGTAACAACCGGACACGACGTCGAACACACCCGAAGGCAATTGATTGCCGGGCTCCTTGATTTCTTCGTAACCCGTGTCAGCGGTCCACACCTTCCTGGGCTCAGTGAAGGTAAACGCCAAGCCCGCATCCGAGGGAGCGTCGAGTCGATATACACCACCCTCGATACGGGGGCGTGAATCAAATGGTCAAACAGGTCAACACCGGCACCGGCCGATTCCTCCACAATCGCTTTCGCAGCGGCAAGCTCGGTCGTGATGACCACACCAGCCTCCGTGGAGGCGTTGTTCTGTAGTCGCTTACGCCTGTTCTCCCGCTTTCTGAAGCGCCGGCAGCATCGGCGCGTTCTTCTCGTTATACTGTCGCATATCCCGAAGGATATTGTCGAGCAAGTGAATCGCCTGCCGAATCTGCGGTCCCTTGTTGAGCATCACACATTCCGCCTGCTGCGACATGGCCGCATCGGTGATCTCGGCGCGTGACGGGATCCCCTTCTTGGCCAGGTTCTCCAGGACCTGTGTCGCCCAGATGGCAGGCACGTGCGCTGCCTGACAGAGAGACAGGATCTCCTGCTGCACACGCGCGATATTCTCCCAACCGGATTCCACTGCCAGATCTCCGCGTGCAATCATGACACCGATGGGAAAGGTCTCCATGCCCGCTATCAGAATATCCGTCAGATTGTCAAACGCACGTTTGGTCTCGATTTTCAAAATGATGCCCAATTTGTCCCGGGCGTCCAGTTCGTCGAGCGCCTGAAGCAAATCCCGCACGTCTTCACCATCGTTTACGAACGACAGGTTGACGACATCCGCATATCTGGCAACAAATGCCAGATCCGTCCGGTCCTTTTTAGTCAGCCCCTTCAGCCGCAAGCGGCTATCGGGAAAGTTGATCCCCTTGTCCGCGCGAAGCTTCGACAGACCCTTTTTCGCGCGCGAAATCTCTATTCGAAGCGCATCCGGATGGACTTCCCGAATGATCCCTTCGAGTTTGCCGTCATCGAACAACACAGGCTCCCCCTCCCGAACGTCTTCGAATACCTCCGGCGCCGTGCAGGATATGTGTGCTTCAGAAACCACCCGACCGTTCGAAAACTCGGCAGGTTCGCCCGGACGTGGATCTGCGTGAAGCAAGAGGGTGTCGCCCGGACGCAACATGATGACCTCCTCCTCCGAGAGCAGGGGTCCGACAGACACTTTCTCGGCGTCCGGTTCCTCGCCGAGCGCTATTTGATGGTGAGATTCGATGTACACCGTTTGCTCCGTGCTTACCCAGCAACCCTCATCCATTCGCTCGTTGACCGAAAGCACACGCGGCTTTCCCCGAAGATCGTTCAAGTACAGGAAGTCGGTCTGCAAGACCCGCAGGCAGTCCTCCGCAGAGACCGGGAGATGCGGAGACGGATCGGTGGGATGCGGGGCCGGACCAATCCACAGTATTGCCGGATCCACGACCGTTCCGCGGGCGTCTCGAACGGGAACGACTTTCAGGACCTCCGGACCACAGCGCATGGCACCTGTGCGAATCTTTGGACCACCGAGATCCATCGCGATTTTGCAGTTCTTTTTGAGACGCTTGCCGGCGGTCCGCACATTTTCGATCATATGAAGCCAGACCTCCGGAGCGTCGTGCGCACAATTGATTCGGGCACAGTTCATCCCGGAAGCCAACATGCCCTCGACGAGTCCGGGATCCTCAGCGGCGGCGCTCGGCAACGTGACCATGATCCGTGTTCGCCGTCCTTTGGATCGAAATCCGAGCAGCGCCTTGGCGTTGGAGTCAAGCCGTTTGTTACCCTTTTTTATCGTGAGGTTCGTGCACTTGACCTTGATCTGCGTCTTCTCGAGAAATGCCTGCAAGACGCGTCGTGTGACATAGAGCGAGAAGAGCACGTGGGCTTCCGCCTTTGCCAGGCGTGACAGGCCAAGATTGCCCAGCCGGCGCTGCAACGCACGGAGATCATGTGTTCGCAAGGCCCGATAGTGGATGAGGTTCCTGGCGCTTTCGACAAAGAACGGGTGGACACGCTCCAACAACCCGCTGTGCTCCTTCTCACGAGAAAGCGCCCCCGCGACGATCGCGTCGACCTGTTCGATCATCGCCGCAATTTTGGCCTTTTTTTTCTTCATTTCGTTTCCTGCAGACGCGCTATTGCCGATCGATATCGGTGATAACCACTAGCCAACCTGCTCCCGGCGGCACGCGTTGGCCGGCTGTCAACCTCTCATACCAGGAGGCTCTCGGACCTTCGGCGTAGGTTCTTTATTTACAACACACCTGTCAAGACGCTAATCGCACTTAAGTTCAGTAATAACAGTAGGGTTGTTTTCAAGTCCGACAAACTCCTAGTCTTCATGCCGACGTTGAAGTGTTCGCCCCGCCAGTGCAACTCCTTCGTAAAACCACTTTTCAAGGACGGGATCCACTTCTCCCAAGCGTCCGACAATTTCACAAGCCGACGATACATACCGGCGTTTTCGTGCCGTTGTCCATTCGACCGGGTAGTGCATCAAGTCACGAATATTAGCGCCTTTGTCAACCAAACGTATCATCTTGGCGGGAAACGATAACCTTGGGGCGCCTTCCAATTGTCGGCGGCGTCGCTCGTCGTATGGCAGTTCCATGTCATCGGTAAGCTCCCCAACGATTGAAGCCACAGGGGGAGAAAACCGGCCGCCCAGTTGTTCGACCGTCACATCGGTATCCTCCACGACGTCGTGAAGGACGGCCGCCTGCAAGAGGATTTCGTCTGTTTGTCCGCCGATTCGGTGCAACACGTCCACCACCTTGATGAGATGGTTGATGTAGGGGAGCCTCGCATAGCCGCTTCGACGCTGGTACTGATGCACTTCAGCCGCGAAAACCAGGGCGTCGAGGATGGCTTGGGAGCAGGACATGCATCAATCGTTACAAATGAAGCGCTTAGGAAAGCCTGCGGCGCCTACGGGCGCTGAAAAAGGGGCGGACTTGTGCACGCCGTGGATCCATCAGCCACCTTCCATCTCGGCGAGCCAGCGTTCTGCATCGATGGCAGCCGCGCAACCGGAACCGGCGGCGGTGACCGCCTGCCGGTAGACCGAGTCCTTTGCGTCACCACAGGCAAATACGCCCTCGATGTTGGTGTGCGTCCGGTCCGGCCGGGTTTTCAGATAACCGACCTCATCATGATCGAGCCAGTTTACGAAAACCTCCGTGTTGGGAGTATGGCCGATTGCAAGAAACAGACCTTCAACCGCCAGTTTTTCCTTCTCACCCGTATTTGGATCGGTCAGTTCGACGCCCTCTACTTTCTGATCCCCCAGTACATCGGAAACCACTGCATTCCAGTGAAATTCGATCTTCTCGTTGGCGAATGCCCGGTCCTGCATTATTTGAGATGCACGAAGCTCTTCCCGGCGATGCACCACATGCACTTTC
>CAZIIP010000021.1:0-8830 GCA_964539455.1 uncultured Rhodothermales bacterium | reverse complement strand
TTCGAAGCAAATCGCGTGAGAAACAGCGCCTCCTCCATAGCCGAATCACCGCCACCCACGACGGCCACATCCACATCACGGAAAAAGGCTCCGTCACATGTGGCACAGGCCGAAACGCCGCGTCCGAGCAACCGTCGTTCGTTTTCGAGACCCAGGTAGCGAGCAGAAGCACCCGTCGCGATGATGACCGCATCGGCCAGGACCGGCTTTTCACAATCAACCAGAAGTTTGAACGGACGCTCGGCAAAATCTACATGGGTGATCGTTCCATATCGCAGATCCGCTCCAAACCTCGCGCTTTGTTTCTCGAACAGATCCATCATCTCCGGGCCCAGAATGCCTTCCGGAAAACCGGGATAGTTCTCCACGTCCGTCGTCGTAATGAGTTGACCACCCGGTTCGGGTCCACGAAACACCACGGGCGAAAGGTTGGCCCGTGCAGTGTAGAGGGCAGCAGTGAATCCGCCCGGCCCGGTGCCGATGATCACTACCTGAACATGGTCCGCCCCTCGAAAATCCGTCTCCTGAATTTCCTTACAGTTGGTTTCTTCCATTGTGTGACTATGCTTGTCGAAATAGTGCAAAAAGCAACAGTCCCGGAAGAGCGATCTTCAACGGGACTGTCTTGGTATGCATAGCGTATTCGAGCGGCCACGATCAGACCGATAGCCGCGTATCAGGCCGAACTGCCATGCCGGCATTTCGATTCGGTTCATCGCCCCTGGTGCTTCTGGAGCCCGTACATGACGAATGCGCATTCAGATTTAGCCGCATCCAAGAGATTCGTCTGGCATCAAGCGCTCACGTCTGCTGCGAGCCGATCCAGCTTCTCCGCGAGTGTGGCTTTCGGCACGACGCCGATAAGTTGATCGACCACTTCGCCGTCCTTGAAGAACAGCATGGTGGGAATGGAGCGCACGCCGTACTCCATTGCGATTTTCGGATTGTGATCGACATCCAGTTTGGCGACTTTGGCTCGCCCTTCATATTCGTCGGCGAGTTCCTCGACAACCGGCGCCACCATCCGGCACGGACCGCACCAAGCAGCCCAAAAATCAATCATAACAGGCTTGGCGGAGTTCAGTACTTCCTCCTGAAACGAATCGTCGGTAACTACTATGTATTTGGCGTTCTCAGACATTGTGGTTCAATTCACAGGTTTCGTAAAAAATGTTGGTACCGGACCCTCCGAAATTGGTTTCAGCCGGACGATCCCGACATTTGTAGGAGGCCCCCGTTCCGGGATTGTTACACCTGTTCAAGCATCCATTCGATCCGGAATGCATCGGTCGTACGCATCAACAAGTTCTTCTCTCGTCGCGGAAACAAGCGTGGCCCCGGCGGTCGATATTCGCAGGCCTGAAGTGGTCACTGCACCAATGGGATGAACGGATACGTCCGAACCGGCGATATAAGCTTGCAGGCGGTCACCGTGCTCCGGTGCCACGGTAAAGATGATTCGCGACTGCGCCTCTCCGAACAGGAGCGCATCGGTCCGGATGCCCTCCGTCTCCTTCAGATCGATCACTGCTCCGAGCCGGTCGGAAAAGACCACACACTCGGCCACACACACGGCGAGACCCCCATCCGATACATCGTGGGCACTTTTAACCATACCCTCCCGGATCATGGCGAGCATGGCACGCTGCACGGCCACTTCTTCAGCGAGGTCAAGGTGGGGTGTATCGCCGGCTACCTTGCCGGCCACCCGGGCCAGATAATCCGATCCACTGATGTCGTTTCGGTGGGTCCAGGCTTTCGGCGTAAGCAAATAGATCAGATCGCCGTCTTCCTTGAATGCGGCAGTGATCGTGTGGGCACCCACATCATCGATCAGCCCCAGCATACCGATCGTAGGGGTAGGGTAGACCGCTGCCTCGGGACTCTCGTTGTAGAAAGAGACGTTGCCGCCGGTAACAGGAGTATCCAGCGCCCGGCAGGCATCACCCATACCTCCAACCGCCTCCTTGAACACCCAGTACATTTCCGGCTTGTACGGATTGCCGAAGTTGAGGCAGTTGGTAATTGCCACCGGGCGACCGCCGGTGCATACCACATTGCGTGCCGCTTCCGCGACCGCAATCCGGCCACCCTGTCTTGGATTCAGATAGACGAAACGTCCGTTACAGTCGGTCTTCACGGCGAGCGCCTTGTCCGTGTCCTTCACGCGAACGACACCCGCATCCGTTGGACCCGGACCCGCAACGGTGTTGGTCCGGACCATCGTATCGTACTGCTCGAAGATCCATGCCTTGGAAGCGATATTCGGGCTACCGAGCAAGGCAATCAGCGTTTCCGCCGCACTTTCCGGCGCCAAGTCCTCGAATGACAGCGGATCGAACTGCGCCGACTCTTCCAGATAGGCAGGCTTTCTTGTTTCCCGAATGTACACCGGAGCACCGCCTCCGAGAACCAAGTGCTCGGCCGGAACGTCCGCGACGAGCGTTCCGTGCCAGTAGGCCCTCACCCGGTCCTCGTCAGTCACCTCACCGATTTTAACGGCGTTAAGGTCCCACTTGTCAAAGACCTCCTGCAGTTCCGATTCCCTTCCCTTCTCGCAGACGATCAACATTCTTTCCTGGGACTCCGACAACATTACCTCATAGGGTGTCATGCCCTCCTCACGCATGGGCACGCGGTCGATGTGCAGCACCATGCCGCTCTCCCCCTTGGCACTCATCTCGGTCGATGAGCACGTAATCCCCGCGGCACCCATATCCTGAATCCCAACCACCGCACCTGTGCCGATCGCTTCCAGTGACGCTTCGAGCAGAAGCTTCTCCGTAAACGGATCACCCGCTTGTACGCTCGGCCGCTTGGACTCGTTATCCTCAGACAATTCTTCGGAGGCAAAGGTGGCCCCGTGGATCCCGTCACGGCCGGTCGCAGAACCCACGACATAAACCGGATTTCCGGCGCCGCATGCAATGGCCGAGGCGGTTTCACCAACCCGCACAATCCCGACACTCATTGCATTCACCAGCGGATTTCCCTCATATGACGGATCGAAATAGACTTCTCCCGCAACCGTCGGCACACCGAAAGAGTTGCCGTAATCGCCGATTCCCCGCACAACACCATCAAGCAGATACCGCGTCCGCGGGTTTTCTATCGAACCGAAACGCAACGAGTCCAGTGCCGCGATTGGGCGCGCGCCCATGGTAAATATATCGCGGTGGATGCCTCCGACTCCCGTGGCCGCACCCTGGTAGGGCTCCACTGCCGACGGATGATTGTGTGATTCGATCTTGAAAGCGACCGCCAGTCCGTCGCCGATATCCACCAAACCTGCGTTTTCCTCGCCCGCACCCACCAGCATGGCGCTTCCCTCACGCGGCAGTGTCTTCAAAACCGCTATGGAGTTCTTGTACGAGCAATGCTCGCTCCACATCACCGAATAGATGCCAAGCTCCACAAACGTCGGCGTACGACCAAGTTTGTCGACGATCCATCCATACTCTTCTTCATTGAGTCCATGTTCGAGGGCGAGTTCCAGATCGACCTTCGGATCCTGGGGCAGCGCTTCAGACATTGAGGTATGCGGTAAGGGAGTCCACGAAAGAATGTAAAATACGCAACAGCCGCCGCGGTCATTCCGGAAGATTTCTTAAATGCTTCGGGTGCCGGACGGCGCTCCGTGCTTGTGAGGACGGCGACCGAACCGGCCATCGCGCACCATTTCGAATGAATTGTCTAGATTTGAAGAAGATCCGTGCCGAGTAAACCCAATCGAATCAACAGGCTTGCCTTCCCCAAAAATATGTAGTACCATTTAGGTGAGGAGGCCCATCAGATACTCGTGCCATGGAGGCAACTTGGCATTTCGATTCTGGTGGAACGGCCACGGAGCGAAGAATTGGCAATCAATCGCGTCCGGGACCGGCACATTTTCAGCCCGCCGTGTGCTGAGTGTGTCGCAGCGGCCGTAAGAACCTGGCGGAAAGGAGGCAAACGGACCGCCTGAAAAAAGAAGAGGCATACCCACCTACAGGGAGGCTTGGAGGCAATGACGAATTCCACCATCCGGCGCACGGCGGCGATCATTGTCGCTGTGCTGGCCGGGCTGCCGTCAGCGACAGGACAGTCAGGACCCGCGCAAATCGACCATGAGAAGCTCTCGGCGTTTCGAGCGGACAAGTTTCAATCGTATACCCACGAACAAGAGCTCATTGCGCAATATCTGGAGGCCCACGACATCAGCCTCGGCAATGAAACAACAGCTTCGAGGCTGAGAAAAGCGATTCGGTTCAGGGAAGGGCGCATCCGGTTTATCGAAGCGCTTAACACACCGTATGCGGCCGCAACCATCAACGCGTCGCACGTCTACCCGGAATCGGGTGAAGGATACGACATCGACGGATCCACACAAACGGTGGGGGTCTGGGATGCCGGACGTGCCAGGGATACCCACGTCGAGTTCGACACGGGAAGTGGATCACGCGTGTCATTCGGAGATAGCTGCCCGTATTATCATGATCACTCTTCCAGTATGGCCGGCGTGGTCGGTGCAACAGGCGTTTGGGAGAAAGTGCGCGGTATGGCGGTGAACGCCTCGATTGTTTCGTACGACTGGGGAAACGACACCGGCGAAATGGCACAGGCTGCGGATAACGGCTTGCTGATGTCCAATCACGCATACGGATCTGTGATGGGTTGGGGACCAACGCTGACAATAGGCGGAGAGACATTGCCCGGCTGGTATGGCGACACCTCCATCAGCGAAGACGAGGATGTGAGTTTCGGGCGCTACACGAGTGATTCTGCCGAATGGGATGAGCTCGCAACACTGGCACCAACCTATCTGATGGTCAAGGCGGCCGGGAACGACCGGGGGCGAGGTCAACCCGATGGGACATGGCACTGGGCATACGATAGCAAACAAGGCTGGGTGAAAACCGACAGATCGCGTCCCGTCGACGGCGGGCTCGATGGTTTCGATTGTCTGATCGGAGATTCGAGTACCTCCAAGAACGTCCTCTCAGTAGGCGCGGTCGATCATATCGAGCTGGGATACTCGTCTCCTTCCGACGTGGTGCTGCAAAGCTACTCGGCCTGGGGACCTACCGACGACGGACGAATCAAGCCGGATCTCGTCACCTCCGGTGAGGGCGTAAATGCCGTGAAAAGTGGCTCCGATGAGGACTATGGCGGCGTATCCGGGACATCGCTCGCTTCGGCGGTCGCTACCGGCGGCATTGCACTGATCAATGAGAGGATTGAACAGGTAGGATACAGTCCGCTGCTCTCTTCCACTATGCGGGCGCTGCTGATCCACACGGCCAACGAAGCGGGTCCGGCTCCCGGTCCGGATTATATGCACGGTTGGGGTCTGATGGACGTCTACGCTGCCGTAAACGTCATTACTGCGGATGCCATGGCGGGTGGCGAGACCCACATGTTCGAGCGCACATTGAACAATCACGGTGACGTGGTGCTCACGGTTGAATCAACCGGACATTTTCCGCTCACCGCAACCATCGCCTGGCTCGATCGACCGGGGCCGGCGTCCGACTACGAGCTCGATCCCCCGGATCTTAGGCTTGTCAATGATCTTGATCTGCGCGTCACGGGACCCGACGGCACCTACATGCCCTGGGTGCTGGACCCATCCAATCCGTCAAATCCGGCAACGTTGGGCGACAACTACCGCGACAATGTCGAGCAGGTCGTCATCGACACGCCTGTCGAGGGCGCCTATGAAATACGCATCACGCACAAGGGCTCTCTCTCCGGAGGGTCCCAGAGCGTATCGGTTGTCGTCGGAGGTAATGTCAATGCCGCATTGTATGCCGATGACGACGGTGACTCCATCTATGCGACATTCGAGGACGTGGACAACGACGGCAACATTTTGGACGATGATACCAACTTCAACGGTATACCCGACTACCTGGATTATGACGATGACGGCGACGGCTTGTCCACTTACACAGAACTCGACGGTTGCGTCTCCGACGGAATGCCGATGAATCCCCCGGACCTGAACGGGAACGGCGTGCCGGACTATCTGGATGCTGCCCTGCTTCCCGTCGAACTCGTTTCCTTTGCGGGCCGGGTCGAAGGCGACGGAATCGTCCTCGAATGGACCACGGCCTCAGAGACGAACACCGCGGGATTCGGTATCGAACATGCCCTGCCCACCGGAGATTTCGCAGAGGTCGCTTTCGTCGAGGCGGCCGGTAACGCGACATCCGAGCGCTTGTACCGGCATAGCGTAGGTAGGCTGGATCCGGGCCAACACCGGTTCCGGCTGGCAACGATCGACATGGACGGATCGAGAACGGAAGGGCCGACAGTCAATATGGTGGTCGATCTCCAGTCTCAGGTGGACATATCGGCGGCATATCCCAATCCCTTCAAGCGTGCCTGTCGGTTCACCGTGACGGCGGCCTCCGAACAGGATGTAACGATCGACTTGGTCGATCTGCTAGGCAGAGAGGTCAAAAGAATCGAGGACCATTTATTGCCGTTAACGCCGCTACGTGTGATGCTGGACGGGTCGGATTTGCCTGCTGGTTCCTATCTGTTGCGCATTTCCGGCGACAGCTTTACCAAAACGAAACCGATTACTATCGCACGATAGCCTATAGACTGCAAAAGTTGATCCCGCTTCCACCACCATGATTCAGAAAATCCCGGGTGTATCCATGGCCACCCTGTGGCCGGCCTCGAAGCCGCCCGGGAGTCAGACCGGAATGGACCTGTGTGGACGATCGAATTCGGCGTCCGCGCCTATCTCGGAATCAGCCCGTGCCATTCCTGTCTATAAACACGGCGCACGAGCCGCCCCAGGGTCCCACCGGGGGTGGCTCGTGAGCCGGACTGCACGCCCGTCGAGATCCGTAGGCGTCGCCCGGTTTTGCGAAGATTCGAACGGGACCGCACGCCGGTCATGATGACACGCTTCGACGGGAAAAGGAAGGGGCCACCGTAATTCGCCACGGTGGCCCCTTTCTTACCAGGTATCGACTGCGATTACAACCGCAGTTTCGGACTATTTCATTAAGGTAACCGTCTGTGAGGCCTGAATACCCTCACCGGTCATTCGCACGAGATACACGCCACTCGGCAAGCCGGCCGCATCGATGGTAACGGGAACCGATGATCCGGCGGGCGCCACGCCGCGGTACAACAGCCGTACACGTTCGCCCAGCGGTGTATGCAGGCTGAGTTCGACCGGCATCGATTCCGCAACGGAAAAGCGAAGCGTCGTCGTTGGATTAAAGGGATTCGGATATGCGGATTCCAATACGAACCTGCCGGGCATTTCGACCATCGCTTCGACGACACCGGAGTAAGACGGCGATCCGTCGTAATCGACTTGTCGGAGACGGAATTCATGCAAGCCCGGACTCAGTTGATTGACTGCGAACGAATACGTATTACGGTTCGCACTCGTGCCGCTGCCCGGCACAAAACCGATCTCCTCGAACGGGCGCGTGCCCGACTTGTGCTCGATGGCGAAACCGGAGTTGTTGGTTTCGCTGTCTGTGACCCATTCCAGAAGCGCCGCGTCGTCCGCTACCATCACTTCGAATGCGGCAAGCTCCACCGAAAGCGTGTTGTCAAAATAGCAGAGTTCGATATGCGGGAAGCTACCGCTCCCGTACATCTTGACATCCATTCGTCGCACGTCCGCAGGGCTGAGACCGGACACGTCCGTCTCGACAAATCCATTGTCGCCCGGTTTTGGAAGCGAAGTCACCGGGGAAGACAAGGCCGCATCGTTGAAAAATATCTCGACCGGATCCTCATCGTTATCCGTGTCCAGGAGAGCGATGTTCAGAATCTGTACGTCCTGGTCGAACTCCATGGTGATTACTCCGTACTGGCTACCGCTCGGCCGCCAGTCGTCCGGATCACTCGTATCGCCGTCCGTCGAGAGAATCAGGGTATTTCCCAGCGGCGAGCAGTTTTCATACGTAGAACCGACTTCTCCACCAACACCCACACCGGGTCCCGCGGGCGAACAGGTTTCGTTCGGCGCACCAAGATCAATGTCGTTACCGGTTGGATTGGCCGTGTCGAAAATCATCATGGGGTGATCACTTCCCGATGTGTTCGTGGTAGAAAAGTGAATCCCCTTCGTCGCCCATTGCTCACCGACAATGGTGCCGGCCGAAAGGGAACTGCCACTCCCGTCCGTGTCGAAATCAAGCACGTAGCTCAACCCCGACTGACAGAATTCCGTCTGGGCAAGTACAGGCGGTGTAAAGAACAGCGCCGGCGCAATTGTTGCGACCAGTAGTGCTCGAAAAGTAGTCGTTGCGAATCGGTTTGTATCCATGGTTATGTCTTCTCTTTGTGGTAGTAGACAAATCAACGATATGCGACAACCGCCCCCGCAGAACATGCAGATGCCACGCACTGCACCCGCCGGCAGGAATATTATATCGTGGACTCGCCTGGTATGGGATTAGGTTGTGATAGTTTTTCTTTGCCAAACGTGGTAGATGGCTTGCTCAAATTCCCGCAAACAGTATTGGATACCTGTTTATCGGAAAGGTCAATATACAAATATTTATACTCAATCAAAAGGCATGGGTGAAGGCCGGAGTTTCGACAGAACCCTCACTTGTCCGGCATCCGGTCGGACGATGGCGGACCCGACGTGAAGAGGCAGCCGGCGGAGTGCCTTTGGCTTAGCAGCGGGAATAGACTCCGAGCAGCGCGAATAGACCCTGTCGTGCGCAAATGGGTGTTGATACAGGTGATGCGCCGCGTTAGGTTGTACATTGCTATATTCGCTGCTGGAAAGACGGGAAGCGTGAACAACGCAGTCCGGGTCCAGACCAGCATCCAAGTCCGTTCCATACCGGTGCAGATCGAA
>CAZIIP010000020.1:0-19833 GCA_964539455.1 uncultured Rhodothermales bacterium | reverse complement strand
ACCATGCAAAATAAAGTAGAAATGACCAAGGCAGATCTTGTGGCAAACGACTCGCAGGGGATGTTCGATCTCATGTGCAAATTCCCGGATCTATGGGCCGAAGGCGTGGAGCTGTCTCGAGATGTAGACCCCGGCGTGAAGATTGACGAAATCTCCCATATCGTCGTCGCGGGAATGGGTGGCTCCGCAATCGGTGGCGATCTGATGCGCTCGTTCGTGGAGCAGACCGCATCGATTCCGGTTTTCGTGAACAGGTCCTATGAATTGCCCGCTTTTGTTGGGGAAAAGACACTTTTCATTGCGTCGAGCTATTCGGGCAATACGGAGGAGACGCTTTCTGCGCTGGAGCAGGCAATGGAGCGGGGCGCGAAGGTCTTCTGCATCACCTCGGGGGGGCGATTGCAAACGGTGGCGCAAGGGCACGGATTCGCGCACATCCTCATTCCGGGAGGTTTGCCGCCGCGGGCCGCTCTGCCGTACTCATTTGCACCCCAGCTGGCCCTGGCCGCCAAACTGGGCTTGACCGAAATCACGGACGCCGACCAACAGGAAGCAGTCACGTTGTTGCATGAGGGCGTCGATGCCTACAGCAATACCGAAGGGAATGAGGCGCTGCAACTGGCCCACACCGTCAAAGATCACGCTGCACTCGTCTATTCCTGTACCGGTTTCCTCGATGCGGTAAATGTGCGGTGGCGCGGTCAATTTGAGGAGAATGCCAAAACACTGGCGTTCGGAAATGTTTTTCCAGAGCTCAATCACAACGAGATTGTGGGTTGGGACCATTCCAAAGCGTTTCTGGATAAATTCGGAGTGGTCGTGCTGAGAGATCGGGATGACCATCCCCGAATCCAGCACCGGATAGCCGTGACGCGCTCTATTCTGGAATCAAAGGCGGCATTCTGGATTGAAAAAAGTAGCTCCGGCAATAGCAGGCTGGCACGAATGCTCAGCCTCATTCAGCTCGGTGACTGGGTGAGTCTCTATTTAGCGGCACTCAACAAGGTAGACCCCACGCCCATCCCGCTGATCGACCGGCTCAAAGAGGCGCTCAGCAAGGTGTAATACAGCTCCATAGCAAAAGAAACGGGTACAAAAGACTCCCTGGGGAACGAGGGCAATCGGGTGGCGTAGTGACGACATGTTACCCTAAGTGGTGGGCAGGTGGATACATGTCGAAGGAGTTTTTGCGCATTCTGGCGGCCTTTACCCTTGTGCTGATTACAGGCACTTCCCTGACGGCGCAGTATGGTTACTATTATTTCGGCCGGAATAAAATCCAGTATCAGGACTTTGAGTGGCAGGTGCTCGAGACCGAGCACTTCAATATCTATTACTATGCCTCCATGGAGGACTTGGCCAAGATCGGCGCAGGATTTGCGGAGGAGGCGTACGCAGAACTGGAAAACCGATTCGAGGTGTCACTCAATCGAAGGGTACCGCTGGTTTTTTATGCGTCTAACCTGCATTTCAAACAGACGAACGTTACACCGGGATTCATACCCGATAATGTCGGGGGGTTTTTCGAATTCCTGAAAGGTCGCGTCGTCGTTCCTTCAAACGGGGATATCCAGCGTTTCAGACGGGTGATACGCCACGAACTGGTGCACGTATTCACCTACGCCAAGGTCATACGGACACTCAAAGACCATCGAAAACCCCTGGATCGCTTCTTGCCGCTCTGGTTCACGGAAGGTCTTGCCGAATACTGGTCGGGCGAGGCGGACGAACAGCACGAAATGCTCATCCGTGATGCCGTGGCGAGCAACTACATGGTTCCGATGAACAACCTGTACAGCATCAGCGGGACCTACCAGATGTACAAGGAGGGGGAGGCCATCTGTCGGTTTATATCGGAACGATATGGCGAGGACAAGATCCTCGCGCTGATTGAAAATGTCTGGAAGGATCGGGACTTCAGGAAGCTTCTGGAAATAACGCTGCGGGAGGAGTTCCGCACCATATCTGCGGCATGGGATGAGTGGATGGCTGCTCAATACTATCCACGTCTGGGACAAGCCGATCTTCCGTCGCTGCTGGCCGACGGAGTAACCGTCCGTGGATACAACGCAAAGCCGGCATATTACAGAAAGGCCGACGGTACGCGTGTCGTCTACTTTGTGGGCAACAAGTCCGGGTACGGCAACCTCTACGCGGCACGCGTAGACTCTACCTTCCGTCCGCTCGAACGACCCAGAGAACTCGTAAAGGGAGAGCGGAGCAGCTTGTTTGAAGCCTTTCACCTTTTCGACAGCCGTATCGACGTCAACCGGAACGGGCTGCTCGCTTTTGTGACAAAAAGCGGTGAACGCGACGTCATTCACGTCTACGACGTGGAGGGCGATCAGCTTTTAGATACCTATGCGTTTGCATCGCTCGTAGCGGTGTATTCACCAAACTGGAACCGTGACGGAACAAAACTGGCGTTCACCTCCATCGACGAACGCGGTTTTTCGGACCTCTATACCTATGAACTGTCGACAAAAACGCTACGGCGGCTGACAAACGACGAGTTCGACGACCGGGAGGCTGCCTGGAGTCCGGACGGGACCGAACTCGTTTTCTCATCCGATAGGACGGGTTTGGGTAAATCAGGCGCCTACAACCTGTTCACGATTGACGTCGACTCCCGCCACATTCGGTACGTGACCTATGGCGACCGACGTGACTTTTCACCCCGGTGGAGCCCTGACGGTTCGCACGTCATTTTCGCGAGTGTCACACGTGATTCGAGTGGTGTGTACGGTGGCAGGAATGTCTGGCTGGCCGACATGCGCGACCGCGATGAACCGGGTGAGCCGCTGGCGTCTGTGGGACTACTCGCGGGAAGCAAGCGCGGAACTACACCGAAGATGCGTTTGCACCGCTTGACGAATTTTGCTTCTGCTGTTTTTGATCCGGTTTGGACATCGAACGGAGATTTGCTCTTTTCCTCGTATGAGCATTCGCGCTTTGCCATCCGCCGGATGCCCGATGTAGATTCGATGCTGACTGCTCCGAAAGAGACAGAAGTGGTCGACCTGGGTCGGGTTACGGAAGGCTGGGAGTATGAAGGGCTGAGCGAGGAAGAAAACACCAGAACCCGACCATACAAACGACGATATAGCCTGGACATTGCCCAGGCGGGCGTTCAGCAGAATCCAATCTGGGGTTCCTCCGGTGGTGCCTTTATCGCGCTTTCCGACATGCTGGGCGACGATTTCTGGTTTTTCTCGCTCTATAACGGTGCGCGGACGCAGGGGGATTTTCTGCGAAGTCTGAGTTTTTCCGTCACGCGACTTCAACTGCATCGCCGAACCAATACGGCATACGGAATTTTCAGGCACGGCGGACTGCGATATGACATCACCGATCCCGACGCCGCTGTAGCCTATCCCATCTTCTGGGAAACGATTTATGGGGGATTCGGGTCTGTTTCGTATCCCATCTCGCAGTTTCGACGGGTCGAGGTGGCCACTTCTCTCAACTGGAGTAACAAGGCTGTTACATTCAAGGACATCCAGCGAAAAGCATTGCTTTTGTCCAATCAGCTCAGTCTTGTTCACGATAACGCCCTCTATGGCAGGAATGGACCGGTTGCGGGTTGGCGGGGGAATGTGACACTTGCCTATACGACGGACGTGTTGTATTCAAATGTCTCCTATTTCACGCTCACGGCGGATCTCCGGCACTACTGGCGCATCAGTCGTAACGTAACGTTTGCATCCTGGGGTATGGTCAGGGCAAACCAGGGCAAAGAGGCACGACTTCACATTCTCGGGGGAAGCTGGGACCTGCGAGGGTACCGTCTCTTTGGCATGCGCGGGCGGAAGCTCTGGTTCACCTCGCAGGAATTACGCTTTCCCATTGTTGATTCTCCTGGGCGGTACGTACCGCTGCTCGGAATTGTCGGCATAACTAATCTGCGCGGCGCACTGTTTCTGGATGTCGCTCACGCATGGAACGATACGTATTCAAATCCGGACCCCCGGTTACTTACAGGTGAAACTTTGGGATCCGCCGGATTCGGCTTTAGAATGAACCTTTTCGGCGGGCTGGTGCTTCGCTACGATTTGGGATACAGGCACAGGAACGGCTTCAAGACGTGGGAACCGCGACTATTCAAGCAGTTTTTCTTTGGCTGGGATTTCTGACATACGCTCGAACATGGTGCGCGGCACGGTGACCTTGATGCTGGTTTTATTGCTTGCAGGTTGCCACAGCCTGCGCTTGCCATATCTTGAGCCCGCGGATGATGGCGACTGGGTGGCCTCAGGCGGTACCGCTCAAGGGCAAAACGCCCGTACATCATCAATTGAGCCACCGCTAGAAAAAGTGTGGGCCGGGAAAACCACGGCCGCATACGGTTCCGCTTCCGCGATCGGGATTGACGAAACCGTACTGGTGGGCAACCTGAAAGGGCTCGTGACCGCCTTTCACGTTGAGAACGGCAAGAAACGAGGACGCAAAAAACTCGCTTCGGCAGTCGAGGGAGGTGCTGCCGTTACCGGCTCCGTCATGCTCGTGCCGAATGCCTGGGGCAGAAAGGTATTGGTGGCCTACGAGTTGAAAAGAGGCAGGGCATTGTGGTCAAAACGGGGCGTTCCGGTCGAAACGGCTGTATTGCCGTTTCAGGAGTCGTTCGTCGTTGCGGATATCGAAGGCAATCTGCGCGCGTACGAGGCAAAAACCGGTGAGCAGACGTGGATTCACAAAACCGATCCGACGGTTGGATATTTCGGTTCGCCGGCTGCAACGAAGACCGTCGTGATTGCTGCAAACAACCGGGGTGAAGTGATAGCGGTCGATCGGTTTACCGGTGAAGAGCGGTGGAAAGCGGCATTGAATGCTCCCATCTACTCGGATCTTAGTGTATTCGGAGAAACCGTTTACATTCCGACGACCAACGGTACACTGCACGCACTCGACGTGGCAGACGGCTCGGAAGTCTGGGTGTACCGGACATCAGACCGCCTCGTTCGTATGACACAGCCTGCGGTGAATGCGGAAATGGTGGTTGTCGGAGGCAGCGACGGCATCCTCAGGGCGCTCGATCAACATTCTGGAGCGGAAAAATGGCGCAGCGATTTGGAAACGGCCGTAACGACATCTCCGCTTTTGGTGTCCGGATACGTCTACACGGGAGACCACAGGGGACGTCTTGCTGCCCATGCACTCGACACGGGAAAAATGGTCTGGTCCGATGAAGTAAAGGGCAGAATCAAGTCGGCAATGTCGATTCACGACGACCACCTGGTTGTGCTGGCTGAGCCGCGACACGTTTATGCATACAGATCTGTTGAGTAGAGTGCGCTACATACCGTTTCTTGTCGGGCTCTTGCTCATCGCGCTCGGCGATGGTTTGCGCGGTCAGGCCTGGATTACGGTTACCACGAATGCAGAGCAGGCCACACTCGTGATCGATTCCCTCGCCTATGGTAAGGCGGACGGTAGTGCGGTACCGGTACAGCCCGGCAGTCATCTTGTTGAAGTGTTGCCACCGATCGCCGATTCATGGTTGTACACGCGTCCTTCAACGGTCGTCGAAGTATCTCAAGACGATACGGTACACGTGGTCCTCAATTTCAAAGTGGTGTATCAGATCGAAACGCAGCCGTTCGGGGCGGACATCTTTCTGCTCTCTCGAGACGGTGACATATACCTCGGCAAGACGCCGATCGTGTTGCGCCGCGAAAATCCCCTGGATGCGGATCTGCTGTTCAAGCGCGAGGGGTTTGTTGCGAAGAGAATGACACCGCCGCAGAAGCTGGTCAACACAATGCGGGTAGCGTTGCAGCCGGTCAATGCTTCAAATCTTGAAACAAAACGGCATCTCTGGGCACCTCCAAGGCCAAGAAGAAACTGGATCAACTACGGCGCCGCGGCGGTAGCGGTTGCATCCGGTGTCGTAGCGGCCCACTACAAAATGAAGGCTGACGATCTCTTCGAAGAGTATGAGTTGACCGGTAATCCGGAACTGCGTCCGGAAATCAGGAGATATGATACGTATTCGGCGGTTGCCGTGGGGACCATGCAGGTTGGTGTGGGTGTGCTCGCAATTCGGCTTATATTGAGGTAGACGGATACGACGACCCAACTTATTGTGTGGGCCTTCGTAACGATACGCTTGCGTTTCGCATTCATGCAAACTACTTGCCGTGAACGTTCTGGACATCGTCATTCTGGCTCTGATCGCATTCGGCGCGTGGCAGGGATATCAAAGGGGCGCCATTTCGGAAATAGCGCGCATTGTGGGCCTGGCGCTGGCATTCGTGCTGGCCATCCAACTCATGGACACCGTTGGTCTCGTTCTCGTATCGAATTTCAACCTGCCGGATGAAATTGTACCGATTCTGGGTTTTGTCGTGACGTTCACCGTCGTGATGCTTATCGTCTATCTCGGTGCGAGAGCGGTACAATTCGTACTTGGGAAAATCAAGCTTGGTGGATTGAACCGCTTGTTGGGAGGAGCCGTCGGAGGCGCCAAATGGGCGCTGCTCCTCAGCGTCATGTTCCTTCTATTCGGATCGGTGCGTATGCCCAGTGCTGAAATGCGAAGTGGTTCGATTTTCTACGAAGGGATCTCGATTATCGCTCCGAGGGCCTGGCAATCGATGTCGCGGGCGCTGCCCTCGGATACGGTGAACCTGCCGGATAAGCTGCGGGTTCAGTCGCCAACCGTCCCGGATCCGATCGAATCAGCGACCGGCTCAAAGGAGTAGGGTTTCCCTTGCGTAAGCTGGTCGAGAAGGTCAGAAATCAGCCAACGGCTCAGTGAAACAAGACCACCGTGGCGGTTCTGATATGAGAGGATGGATCAATCAATTTTGACAACCGGAAGTCTGGACTCATGCCTGAAACGAGACGTGCATTTCTGAAAAACAGCGGGATTCTTATGGCTGCAGGTGCCGTTGCACCGTTTCGAGCCGGCAAATCGACCATGTCTGCTCCCTCGGATACGATCAACGTCGCCGCCATCGGCGTAAACGGCATGGGTTGGGCCGATCTCGAATCGCTTATGAAGCTTCCCGGGATCCGTCCAGTCGCGCTCTGTGACGTGGACCGAAACGTTCTGGACCGCCGTTCGGCGCAACTGGAACAAATGACCGGCAACATGCCGGAAAAGTATGGCGACTATCGTCGCGTTTTGGATAATGATGACGTTGATGTGGTCGTGATCGGTACGCCGGATCACTGGCATCCCCTGATTATGATCGAGGCTTGTCAGGCGGGAAAAGACGTTTATGTGGAGAAACCGCTGGCCAACTCGATTGAAGAGTGTAACCGCATGGTGGAGGCGGCTGCATACTATGGCCGTGTCGTCCAGGTCGGCCAATGGCAACGCAGCGGCCCACACTGGGATGATGCGGTACGGTTTGTTCAGTCAGGTGCCCTCGGGAATATCCGAACGGTCAAGGCCTGGGCCTATCAGGGATGGATGAAAAACGTACCCGTGCTACAGGATGAGCCGGTACCGGAAGGTGTCGACTATGATTTTTGGCTAGGTCCTGCCCCCGAACGGCCGTTCAACAGAAATCGCTTTCACTTCAATTTTCGCTGGTTTTGGGATTATGCGGGTGGCTTGATGACGGATTGGGGCGTCCACATCGTCGATATGGTGCTCTGGGGTATGGACGCGAGGGCGCCCAAAAACGTTATGGCTTCCGGGGGAAAATTCGCCTATCCGGATGGCGGAATGGAAACACCTGATACCCTCCAGGCCATCTATGAATTTGATGGATTTTCGATGATCTGGGAGCATGCCGTCGGCATCAGTAACGGGCCTTACGGCAGAAACCACGGCGTGGCGTTTATTGGCAATTTGGGAACCCTCGTCGCAGACCGCGGGGGCTGGGAGGTGATCCCGGAAGTCGAAGACGGAAATCCCAAAATGCAGGCCGTCGACAGGCAACCGGGCACGGGGAGAGATCTTGACCTTCACACGGAGAATTTCGTCTCTGCGATCGTCAACGGTGGGGAAACGAACTGTCCGCCCAAAACCGCCTGGCGGGCCGCCGTCAATTGTCACATGGGCAACGTGGCCTTCAAGGTGGGAAGGAAGGTGACCTGGGACGACACTGCAGGGAAATTCGTCGATGATGACGAAGCCAATGCCTTACTCATGAATGCCTATCGGGCGCCATGGGTTTTGCCTGAAATGGGTAGACGATAGCCGGGCCGTGTTCACGTCCGTTTCCGCGCTCCGCATCGGGACAGCCCGCCTTCAAGCCGATTGCGGTGTCGACCAGGCTCAGCGTTTCCGTTCGGCAATTGCGTAGATGAGCGCGAACGCCGCAGCTGAACATAGTATCCCGAAAACGTTGGCGTCGAGGTCGAGCGGAAGTGATACCACCTCCAATGATACCAAAACGGCCAGCGTTACCGTGGTGCTTCCTCCAAGCAGCATGGACCAAAATGCAGCGCGCTCGTTTTTCCCGTAACCGGTAAGAATGGCCACTACGGGCACAAAAAGTCCTGATACCATAAAGGCATACGAATACAGCATCAGGTCGAGCACATTGGTCATCCGCAGGGCAATCAGTACCGCAACCGTACCTGCAACCAGAGTGACCAATCTCGAAGCAAAGGACGTTGACAGCGGGTTGACTCCGATTCGTCCGAGGATGTCCGAGAGAATGTTTCCTGAAGACGCCAATAAACAACTGTCGGCCGTCGACATGATGGCAGAGAAATAGGCCGCAAGCATCAGGCCTGTGAATCCGACCGGCAGCACTTCGCGAAGCAGAAGGGGCAAGCCCATCTCCGGATCCATGCCGGCTGCGGAGGCATATCCAAGCGAGACAAACATGCCCTGGTCGACCGCAACACGAGAAAACATGCCGAGGATCACGCCCATAAACGCCATGAGCGGCCATTCAAAAACTCCGGCAATGATCCACGCCTTTCTGGCATCGCGCACGCTTCTCGTCGCATAGATTCGTTGATAGAGCGTCATGGCAATGAACCAGATCGGCACGATGGTGACCGCCCAGTTGACCAATTGCACCCAGCTGATATGCGTTATATCCAAAAAAGAAGGTGAGATGGATGCCCGAATGGCGTCCATTCCGCCGATGGCATAGTAGGCCACAGGAATCCCGACGCCGATCAGCCCGGTCATGAGAATGATCCACTGAATCGTATCGGTGTAGACGACAGCCTTGATGCCCCCCAACACGGTGTAAGCAACAACAATCACCCCGATTGCCAACAGGGCGTTCTGCATGTTGACAATTGGCAATGCGGCCGTTGCAAGTTTGGCGCCCGCTAGAATCTGCGAACTCGTGAATCCAAGGTAACCGACGGCGGAGATGATTCCTGCCAGGAGGGCGGTTGCCGGCCCGTAATGGTGTCGAAAGAGATCGGGAAACGTAATGAATCGGAACTGACTCGACCGTGGCTTGACAACCGGAATTAGAAATACGGCACTCAACCACGCGCCCAGCAAGCCGGTGAAGAGCATCCAGGATCCGGCCAGCCCCATCACAAACCCCAGGCCACCCAGGCCGATGGAAAAGCCGCCTCCTACATCGGTGGCCACTACGGAAAGGCCGATGTGCAGGCTTCCCATGTTCCGCCCGGCCAGATAATAATCTTCTTCAGATTCTTTTGCCTTGTAAAAATATAATCCAATAAATATCAGGCATATCATATATGCCGCAAATATTACTATATCAATTACAGGCATAAATGAGCGTGCTAATTATCTAGACACCAGACATTCATTGATTCCCAGCCCGTAGGCATCCGACAATTATTTATCAGACGGCCGGTATACGTAAATCCTGATCGCTTTAACGCATGATTAATTGCAGGTTCGATTGCGCGGGAAAGTGAATAAATTGACGTAATACCATAACCGCTCCGTATATCTTTTAAGGTCTGCTGAACGGCAAAAACCACCAGTCCGCTGCCCCTGTGATCCGGAGCGGTAACACAGTCGGAAATCTCTGCGGTATCATAATCTTTTGCCAGTTCAGCAGAAGCCATAGAAGCCAGCGTTCCGTCAGGGGCGAAAACCAACCGGAAGTGAGAATGCAAGTGCTCGATATTTCGAAGGATTGTTTCTTCGTCCAGATCGGTTGGATATGAATCAAACGTATTCGAGAGCAGCTGCGAGATTGTTAAGGCGTCCGATGGTTTGGCTACACGACTCGAATATCCTTCCGGCAATGCGGGCGCTTTTCTCTTTGGTTTATTAAGCGTGGACTGAATAATTGTATTATGCGTGGCGCTATTTTTTTCCTCTTTGCGTTTTTTGTCGGAATAGAGCGTCCACAAATGGGCATCGTCGCCATTTTTATAGAAATGCCTGATGACACCTTCCATCCGAAAGCCGACTTGTTCCCATACAGGGTTGTCTGCGCCCGAGACATAGCAGGTTAGTTTCGTATAGGTGTCTCCTTTCGACAGCCGTCCGATCAGCTGCTTCCAGAGAGGATTGCCGGAAGGAGGACGCGCCGGCAGATCGAATACCTTTATGCGACGGTTATGGAGATCGTATGTAGGGCGAAATCCGGCCATTGTTCGCGTGATGCACCCGGCTCCGGAAAACCCGCAAATGGCTTCCCGTTGCCGAGTCGGTCCTGGACTTGCGGATCAGTTGGCAATCTCGAGATGCGACAGAGAGGAGGAGTTCAGGGCCTCGTCGATCATTTTCCGGTGTTGCGATGCATCCTCCCATCTGCTCTGTCCTGTTTCAGGCAACAGGCTGACCGGATCGAAATAGAGGTGCACCCGTCCGTCATCGACGCTCGGACTGCGGTAGACGCTGATGCCCGTTTCTTCGTCGTAGAAGTCATAGCTGTGAACACCTCGTTTCCCGCCGCCACCTGGGGCATCCGTGACGAACGTAGGCGTGTTGAATCCTGCGGTGATTCCGCGAATGTTTCGCTCGATTTCGAGGGTTGTTTTCAGCCGAGTGCGCAACTCGTCCACACCTGTTACAAGGTCGTGCTGATACACGTAGTACGGTTGTACATTGATGTAACCCAACTTCTTGACGAGCCGTGACATGTCCTCAGTCGAGTCGTTGACGCCGCGAATCATGACGCTCTGGTTTCGGATGCGCACGCCTTCCGCATAGAGCCGCGCCATGGCCCGTCGCGTAATGTCGGTGATTTCATTGGGATGGTTGAAGTGCGTGTGCAGGCAAACCTCTTTGCCCATATTGCGCCCTCGAATCGCCAGGTCGATTACCGTATCCGACCAGTCATTGTCAGGGAGCAGTCGCATCGGCATTACTGCCGGACCTTTCGAAGCGATACGAATCCTGCGAATGTGGGGAATGGCAAGCAGGGTGTCGACGATATACTCGAGCCTGTTCGCCGGCAGAAAATAGGCGTCGCCACCCGATATTACGACGTCTTCGACCTCTGGACGGGACAGCAAGTAGGCGAATGCAGTGTCCCATTTCGACTGAATCGGTCGATAATTGACCTTCGATACTGAGTCTGTGTCGCTACCAACGGCATAGCTGCGCGTGCAAAACCGACAGTAAACCGGACACACGTCGAGGGCAAGGAACAATACCTTGTCCTGGTAGCGATGAACGAGCCCACCCGTCGGCGCATCGCCCTGTTCGTCAAGCGAGTCAAGCGAGAGCATGGGATGGTCGGGTTCGCGGGTCGACGCGACAGGAAGAAACTGAATCCGAAGCGGGTCTTCGTAAGGTTCTTCCCAGTTGATGAGGCTTACGATGTATGGCGAAAGGCGGATGTGCATCGGTGCCAGCTCCAGCCCACGCTCCACATCCTCGAGAAACGAGGAAGGTGCCAAGTCGCGCACCGTCGCGATCAGATCCGATAGCTTGGTAATGCTGTGCTGGGTCTGGAAACCGTAATCCAGGAATTCGCTCTCGCTGATATCCCTGTATGCCGGAATGTGCTTCCAGAAGACGCCATCGATAAACTGACGATGCGCATAGTGCTCCCGGTCGACAGGAGGCTTGAGTGCATCAGGGGCATCCAGCTTTTCGAGTCGATGTAGCGTTTCTGCGAACGCGGTGCCCTGACCGTTGCTGCCCTGACGTGCATTTCCATTTCCGGAGAAGGGGTTGGCCGGTCGACGGTCGGTAGTAACTGTCATACGATTCGTGCGTGTGTTATCCAGTGGGGATAAATTTGAGGTCGGAACGCGATTACTAACGATCAGGAAGAGCGGAAATGGCACCCGATTCCAGAACGGGAGCTGCCTCCAGTTGCTCCGCTTCGATCATTGCGACTACGGCCTCGAGCGATGCAGCGACCCGCTCACGTTCCTGAGGTTTCAGTTTGTTGAGGCCGGTGGTCAAGGAGACCTGCAGCAGGGAGGGAGCGCGGGAAGCGACCTTATTTCCCCGATCGGTAAGTGTAACCTGTACCGTTCTGCGATCTACGTGGCCGCGTGAGCGATCAACAAGGCCCTTGGCGTCGAGGCGGTCGAGAATGCCCACCACCGTACTGGATCGAAGATTCACCGATTCGGCAATCTCGCGTACATTCATCGCCCCGCAATCACGCAAGGCTAGAAGACATAAAAGTTGTGGCGTAGTGATTCCATGTGTCCGCTTGAGCTCCTGCGAATACAAATCGACGGCACGCATAATTCGCCGTAGCGCCGTTAGTACGCGGCGTTCGATCTGGCCGGAATCGTACGTCCCGTGGTTCACAATTGCATGCGACGGTGCTTATAAACGTTAGCGTTCTAATAATTAGTGTTCGAATGATTTGTTCCCTTCGCTTTGTCCGTAATCAAGTGTCTCAGTCATATTCGTGAACGTATGAACGGTAGCACTTTACGATTTCCACTTCGCGTGTTACTTTAAGCGTGTCGTGCGGGATGGTGTGGTGCTCGTCGGTGAATCCGCCTACAAATGAAGCCAATCCGGAAGCTGTACTACTCGATCTCGGAAGTGAGCGAGATGACGGGACTAAGGGCGCATGTCCTGCGCTATTGGGAATCAGAATTTGATGAGCTTTCCCCAAAAAAGAACCGTGCGGGAAACAGGATCTATACGGAGGCGGACATTGAGACGGTTCTGCGGCTGCAGGATTTGTTGAGAAAAGAGAAGTTTACTATTGAGGGCGCCAAACAAAAACTTGCAGGTACTTCCGAGAACGTCGCTTCTAGTCGGCTCCGGAGGGAACTTCTGGATCTAAGGGCGTTCCTAAAACACATTGAGGAGCGGCTGCAGTAAGTGAAGATAAAATCGGGAAGTGGCGCAGTCCGGTAGCGCACTCGGCTGGGGGCCGAGCGGTCGCAGGTTCAAATCCTGTCTTCCCGACGAAAACCCGACGCAGAAAGCAGCGTCGGGTTTTTGACTTTTGGGCTCGCCGGTCGGACAGATTCATTTTCTTCCACACAGTGCTGTTTGGTACTTTAAACAGAACTGTTTTGTATACGGGCATCAACAGGTCTTGCCATGCCAAGTGAGTCCCGAATTTCTCCAGGGCAGCACTTTTATTCAGATTTGCGACTCATCAGGGAGAAAAACGGCCTTACCCCTGAAGACGTTTTCAGGGCTACCAAATTGCCGCTTGAATTCGTCGAACTGTTCGAGACCACGGGACTGCTTGATCACCCACACTACAACCGGGTGTACCTGCGCTCTTTTGTGAAGGTGTACGCTCAGATTATCGGGATCGACGAAAAGCCGGCGTTAATGGCGCTTGAAGAAGCGTGGAAGGCCGAATACGACGGGAGTCTGGCGGTGGAATATCTGGGGTACACGAAACCGCCGGTCCCCGAGCGTTCGTCGACGCCGAAACCGGAGCCGGAAGATGCTTCTGTTCGAGACGAAGATGTCGAGCCGGACCAAGCAAACGTCGTCGCTACCCGGCGGGCCGGCCGTGAGCCTGATGACGCTATCACGCCGATTTGGCCACTGCAGTCCCGCCTACGAGTCCCGCAACTGTCCGTCTCGTTCCGGAATCTACCGAATTGGGTAAAGCGAACCGGTTTCTGGATTGTTTTGGCATCCGTATCAATTGCGCTCATCTATTTGGGAATCCTCATGGTGGGATCGGGTGGCCCGGAGCAACCGGCTTCAAATGGTGATTCAACGGTGGCCGACACCGCCGCAACGACGGTAAGCATTCCGCAGCCATTGCTCCGCGACACAATGGCGGTCTCCATCATTGCCGCCAACGGCAAGCTCGAACCGGTTCGGGTTGCCGTCGATGGAAGCGAGGAAGTCAGTTACTGGGTAGAGGAAGGGGACACACTGGAGTTGGTGGCGACGGATAGCGTGGTGATTCGAGCATACATCGATCGCGTGGCGCTGGTAGTCGACGGGCACACTCTTCCGACTGATAGGAGAGACCAACGCAACCGGTTAGTCTATACCAGAGAAGATATTTTGACCTACTTGAGACGCATGCAGCCCGGAAACACCGGGCCATAGAACGGAAGAACATCATGAAGAAGATCGATGAAGTGCTGGAGCTTCGACGACAGGTGGGGGAAAATGATGCCGGCGACCTGACCCGCTCCGAAGCGAGATCATTGATCGATCATCTGGTGGATGTTCTCGACGAATTGGCAAAACAGTACTACGAACAAGACGCTCCCCTGGTATCGGACGAGGATTACGACCTTCTGCTTCAGGGCCTGCGTGATATTGAGGCGCATTTCCCCGACCTGGTGCGCGAGGACTCGCCTACGCTGCGAATCGGCGGCCGGCCCCTCGAAGGCTTCAGGAAATGGCGGCATGAGACGCCGCTGCTCAGTCTGTCAAACGCTTTTTTCATTGATGACGTGCGGTCCTGGTATGAACGCTGCGGCGGGTTGTTAAAGGATGACGGATTCGATCGTTCTCCAGGATTGACGGTCGAACCAAAAATTGACGGAATAGCGCTCGCATTACACTACGTGGACGGGGTGCTACAGGGAGCGGCAACCAGAGGAAACGGGATTGTGGGTGAAGAGATCACGTCGCATGTGCGCACGATACGGGAGATTCCCCTCCGCATCGGCGCCCCCGGCGATGAATCGGACGTTCCAACGCCGCTCGAGGTTCGGGGCGAAGCATACATGCGCACGGATGAGTTCACGGACCTGAACAGGAAACTGATAGCCGACGGCATGAAGCCGTTTGCAAATCCCAGGAACGGAGCCGCCGGAAGCCTTCGACAATTGGATCCGTCGATTACCGCAAAACGGCCACTGCGCTTTTTTGCCTATAGTCTCAATGGAGGCGTCTCCCGGGTCACGGAATCACAGTTCGAAGCGCTCTCCTGGCTTTCAGATTACGGTTTTCCCGTAAACGAACATATTCAGCGCTTCGAGCGCATCGAAGAGGTTCTCGAATATTGCGAAGACTGGACGGCAAGACGCGAGGGTCTCCCGTATGAAATCGACGGCATCGTGATCAAGATCGATCACCTGGAGGCACAATCTCTTCTGGGAAATGTCGCGAATGCACCCCGATGGGCCATTGCCTTCAAGTTTCCCGCCCGGGAAGCGACAACGAAGCTTGAAGATATCTTTCTCAGCATCGGCAGAACGGGGGTCGTAAAACCGGTGGCCGCTCTCGCTCCGGTCAAAATCGGGGGCGTCATAGTGTCTCGTGCAACCTTGCACAATGAAGATTACGTCTCGGAACGGGGTATCCGGATCGGCGACACTGTCATCGTTAAACGAGCCGGAGACGTGATTCCGCAAGTTGTTCGTTCGGTCGAGGAAATGAGAACGGGCGATGAGCGTGAATGGCAATTGCCGAAACGCTGCCCATGCGACCGAAAAAGCAGACTGCGTAGAATAGAGGGGGAGGCGGACACCTATTGTATCGATGCCGAATGCCCCTATCAACGCATTCGACACATCGAGCATTTTGCACAGCGCGATGCGATGGACATCGAAGGTCTGGGCTCAAAACTGGCCGAGATGCTTGTCGAGCACGGTCTCGTGGCCGGCTTGCCGGATCTGTTTTCACTGGAAAAAGACAACCTTCTGAGCTTGCCGAAAATCGGCGAAAAGAAAGCGCAAAACCTTCTTGAGGCTATTCAGGAAGCAAGAACGCGACCGCTGAATCGGTTGCTGTTTGGTCTGGGTATCCGGCACGTGGGAAAGACGATGGCCAGAATGCTTGCAGAGGTTTTCGGCTCAATTGATGACCTGAAATCGGCCGGTGAGCAGGACCTGGAAAAACTGGAAGGAATCGGTCCCGAAATTGCGCGTTCGGTCAGTCTATGGTTTGATGATCCTGCCAATCAAAGAATGCTGGCTCGCCTGTCTGATGCAGGCGTTGGGTTTGTTTCCGACGCAAACCGACCTGGCCGCGAGAATCGTTTGTTCGACGGTGAAACATTTGTCCTGACGGGATCGCTGGAAACCCTTACCCGCAAGGAAGCTACCGAGCGCATTCTGGCGGCCGGCGGTCGTGTATCAGGCTCAGTGAGCCGCAAAACACGGTACGTTGTCGTCGGTGCCGATCCGGGAAGCAAAAAAGAAAAAGCGGACGACCTGGAGATAGAACAGTTGTCTGAATCGGAACTGCTTTCACTACTCGATCAGGATGCTTCCTCACGTACATCGGATGACGGATGACCGATAGCCGGAGAGTGCACGGAGCGTGCATCAATGGAACCGCATTGGCGGCAATTGTTTAAGGACAAGTTCGAAGGCATCTTGACAATACCGTGCCCCGCATCGCGCGGTGGCAACGGATGCCGATAATCGCCGGCGAGCGTCCCCACATGAACGAAAAAAGACCCACATCGAGTCGAAGAAGAGCAACAGCGGTAGGGAAGCGGCTGGAATCTTCCCGGGTGGAACGTCCGCGTTATAATCGCCGGAGGCTAATTTCAAGGGTCGGGTTGCTTCTGGGTTTGTTTGTTTTGACCGTCTGGGCATTTCCCCGGCAGCAAAACTATGACCTGACCGTGGCCGAGGGAACGGTATGGAAGCGCGGAAACCTCGTTGCTCCGTTCGAATTTGCCATCTACAAAAGGGAAGCGGATCTGGAGGCGGAGTGGCTGGAGGTAGAAGAAGACGCCCGGTCGGTCCTTACCTCGATCCCAAATGCCGCAGCGAGAGCCGAATCGATGGCTGAAGAGCTACGGACCACGTTAGGGACTGCCCTTGCCGCTTATACGGAGTGGCAAATTCAAAAGCAACGGGCCGGCTCGGATGCTACGAAACCGGATTCACTTGCGTATCTGCAGGCCAGAAATGCCGTGCCTTTGAACCTTAATCGCCGCCAGTGGGGCTATCTGCTTTCCTCGCATATTTCGAGGATTCCGGGCCTTGGTTCCTCCACGCGCGCTCCCGCCGGCGAACGGGCACTGGACGAGTGGCTACTCGACCAGGTCGTGCCGATCCACGAACAGATTCATACGCAGCGCCTGCTCGACGTGCCGCTGGACTCTCTACCGACCCGCGATGCCGTCATTCGTGATCAACGCAACCGAACCGAGCGCCTGGTCCCGAGAGGAGAGTTGCGCGGTCCCGATGATGCACGTGAACTTGCCGCCATGTCGTTCAGGCAAGTGTTCGGCAACAAGCCGGATACGGTCTCCATCGCCCTGAGCATGTTCGACCACATTTTTCAACCGGCATTGCGTTTTGACCAGGCGGAGACCCGGCGTGCACTGCAGGAACGCCGTGCCTTGATCTCAGAGACACGCGGTGTCGTTCAGGAGGGCGAGATTATCATTCGTGATGGGGAGGTGGTGGACGAACAGATCGCGGCGAAGCTTCACTCGCTGCAACGCGCGCTGTCCGATCGATCGGGTAACTTCATGATTTGGCGCCTTTTGTTGGGTCAAGCTTTTCTGGCGTTGGCGTGCTATCTGGTGCTGTTTACTTTTCTGCACATATTTAGGCCGGGTATCTGGCAGTCCTGGCGCCACTTCGGACTCATTCTCATCCTCATATTGATGTTCGTGGGCATGTTTGCCGTTGTCGTACGGACGCCCGCAAGCGATACGATGGGTCTTCTTGTGCCGGTGGCGATGGTCCCGATCATGCTGGCGGTAGTGTTTGATTCCAGACTTGCGGTGGTTGCGACGGTAAGTGTGGCACTATTAGGGGGCTGTATTCTGCACTTTGATTTTGAATACGTGGCTATCACGATTTTTTCGGGTACGCTGGCTGCATTCAGTGTTCGGGGAATTCGAACAAGATCGCAGTTCATGTTGACGGCCGGAGTGGTGTTGCTCACCTATGTTGCCACCCTCTCGATTTTCCAGCTCTTTCGTGTTTTCGATCTGGACCGCTTTCTCATGGAGCTGGCAATGGTTGCAGGAAACGGAATTCTGCTGTTGCTCACCCTTCCGCTGCTCTGGATATTTGAACGCGCATTCCGCGTCACGACCGACGTTACATTGCTGGAACTCTCCGATACGAACCAGCCGCTGTTGCGGAAGCTCAGCACGACCGCGCCGGGTTCGTTTAGCCATTCACTGCAAGTAGCAAATCTTGCCGAAGCCGCTGCGGATGCAATCGGTGCCAACGCCCTCCTGACGCGTGTCGGAGCCCTTTATCACGATATCGGCAAGATGCTGAAACCGGAATATTTTGTCGAAAACCAGGCGGCAAATCATAATCCGCACGACGAGCTGACACCTCAAATGAGTGCCCTCGTGATCGTTGCACACGTCAAGGACGGTCTGGAACTGGCAAAAAAGTGGCGGTTGCCACAGGTGATTGTCGACTTTATTCCCATGCACCATGGCACGACACGGATAGAGTTTTTCTACCGGAAGGCGCTGGAGCAAAAAAAGGAGAAGGTGCTCGAATCCGACTTTCGCTATCCGGGACCGAGACCAAATACAAAAGAGACGGGGATCCTGATGCTCGCAGATTCGGTGGAAGCTGCGTGCAAATCCGTTGTCGGAAGTGGAAAAGCGACACCAAACCGATTCGACAATCTCGTTTCATCGATCTTTAAAGCCAGGCTGGACGACGGTCAGATGGACGACTGTCCACTGACCATCGCAGATCTCACCCGTATTCGCGCAGCTTTCGTTTCCCTCCTGTCGGGCATTTATCATAGCCGGGTTAAGTATCCCGGCCAGGATAACAAGGAGCCGCGCGGCGATGCACCCAAGCACGAATCGCCCAACGCGATTGGCCAGGCGCCGGCAGATGGTACAAAAGACGACGCTGCCGATACCGAGGCGGCGGAAGAGCGGAAAAACGCTTCTTAAAGCGAACGAAGGATCTCCAACGAATGAGAATTAATGGTCCAGCGAAGTTCGACACGCATCGCCGTTTCGGCCAATCGCTTCACGCGCCTGCTGCACTTCGGCGTAAAGGCCAGCAAATCGACATTTCTAAGGAGGTTCTTGACCGATCGCTCCGGAGCATCGAGAGCCGTTGCAACAACCTGGCTCCGGAAACATGTCTGCGTTTTCAACTCCGATAATACCGGAGTAATCGTATCGGGATACCCGGTCACGACCCCCAGGCTTTCGTGAGGCAGCATGCGCGCGATCGGATCAAGTACGTCGGGCGTGAAATGGATCATCAAACCACGTACCGGGACCTCCTCCATAATCTCCGTCGCTGCGATGACATGCGGCATGGGAGCAAGGACAAGATCGGCATCCGGATGGTTCGATAATGCGTCAAGCGTCACGGGCAAGACGTTTTCCTGAAGTGTCTTTTCCGCCTGAACGGATATTATTTCGGCAATCTCCAGAAACGGTGTGGCGAGAACGATTTTCCGCTCGCTGGAGGCGGTATCGAAGTACGCGATAGACTCCTGGAAGGTATAGTCGATTTCTCGCTCCGAAAGCCCAAGAGCCGCAAGTTGCCGCAACGTCTCCTGCATTATATCCGCGCCTTTCTCCATACGCTCCCCCTTTGGCAGCACCGGCGGATGGCCGACCCGAAAGCCACGCCCTGGTTCGGCCTTGACATAACCGTCGG
>CAZIIP010000019.1:0-20079 GCA_964539455.1 uncultured Rhodothermales bacterium | reverse complement strand
GGTAGATGAGACCTACGAGGGTGGGGCAGGCGGGAGCAAACTGTCTGCCGAGAAAAAGAAGAAAGGCGTCAACGAGAACAAGAAGCTCGTCCACGACCTGGAGAAGGTACTGGCGGAATTGAGCAATCGGCACTTGAAGGGCCTGTTTGGAAAATCGGCAGACGACTTTCCACCGCCGAAGCTGCCGGTGATGGCGGACAATAAAAAGGCCGGAGGATTTACGGCTGACTATATCGTCAAGGGAGAAAAGTACAAGGTCAAGACAGGCACGGAATCCGGGAAGCATGTCGGGAATCTGGAGGGATGGCCGGCGCTTCAGGGGGCAAAACTGACGCATGGCGCGAAATGGGTCCGCATGCATCTCCTCCCGCATAAACTCGGCGGAAATGCGGTCGACTCCAATCTGACGCCCGCCCGAGGTCCGGAGACGAATATTCCGTTTTCCTCCGCGGTCGAACAGCCGGCCATCAAAGCGGCGGTTGAGGGTCCGGTGAAGGACAACAAGCCGATCTGGTATCGTTTCCGCATCAACTACCACTCCGGCAAAGCGAAGCCTTTCCCGAAATACCTGAAGGCCGAATGGGGGCACTACGACACCTCAGGAGGCGAGCCCAAGCGTGGTCAGGTCGTGAAATCCTACGACCAGCAGCCCAAGGAGCCGAGTTTCACACCGATCATTCCCAACCTGAATGCAGGTGACGTGACGGCGGGACAGGTGGCCGCCGTGACGGGTGTCGATCGTGGCTTCGTCAAGCTGATGCTCAAGGTGCGCGAGGAGAACGACGGTTCGTTGGGTACCACCAGAGATGCGGTTCGGTCGAGAATGGAAGCAAAATATGTAGAAACAGATGGGCAAGGGAATCGCATATACCGGTTTGGTGTTAAAAACTTTGACGCGCGGCTGGCGCTCGTGCTGGCGGCCATTCCCAAAAAGGTCGTGTTGATGTAGCGGGAGAATGGACGTTTTAAGACAGAGCGAAGGACGGTCTGGAGCCTGGTGAAGAAAACGGGGACGAGGCGGTGCGCAAGCCGGCAATACGGGGCGTCGTACAAAACACGGATCACGTTCACTGTAGATAGGTTGTCCGCCTCGGATATTGGTCGTTGGAGATTGGACATGAATGACAAGAATGCGAAATGTCGATAGCGGAGGGATCCAAAACGGTTGATGCCGATGTGTTGCGTTCGAACGCGCCGAACCTGTTTCACTCGCTGGACTTTCTCCGAAGGGTGATCGAGGCGCGGTTGGCCCTGTACTACGCGAACGGCCAATCGGATAAGGAGCAGGATTTCCCGGAGTTGGCCTACTATGATGACGAATCTGCATTCGGAAATTTCATCAAGCGACGGCAACCTCACTTTGAAGAATACATCATCCTGCTGTTGGCCTTGGCGCCGCATGTTCAGCCGAATTTTCTGGATCGCGTGATTAAGGAGTCGTTGCCGAATTCAGGCGATTACCCTGAACTTGGAGGGGTTCGGGAAAGAGGCGGCCGGGGCATTACACCAACGGCAGAAATGGCGCTGTTTCTGCTCGCCGGAGACGACCTGGATCGCAGATTCGAGGTTCAACAATTGCTGATGGGCGACCACTGGTTCGCGCGCGAAGGCATTTTGTCCGTAGAACCCGCGGCGCCGGGTGAACCCTACTGGAGCGGCCGGTTGGTGCTGAGTTTTGAGCATATCGAGTTGTTTACCCTCGGCCGTATCTCCAAGCCGGCATTCAGTGCCTCCTTTCCCGCGCGCGAAATCACCACCGAATTGGATTGGGACGATTTGATTCTCGCCGATCGGGTGCGTGAGCAGATCGAAGAACTGAGACACTGGATCGAACACAACGACACGTTGCTCTTCACCTGGGAGATGCGTGGCAAGCTCAAGCCGGGGTACCGCGTGCTGTTTTATGGTCCACCGGGCACCGGCAAGACCCTGACCGCTTCTCTTTTGGGTAAGTACACCGGCCGAACCGTTTTTCGTGTGGATTTGTCGACCGTAGTGAGCAAATACATCGGTGAAACCGAAAAAAACCTGTCAAACCTGTTCGACCGTGCGAAGAACAAGGATTGGATCCTCTTCTTCGACGAAGCCGATGCGCTGTTCGGCAAGCGCACCGGGGTCAAGGATGCACATGACCGGTATGCGAATCAGGAGGTCTCGTACCTGCTGCAACGGGTGGAGGAATTCAGCGGTCTGGTGATACTTGCGTCAAATTTCAAGGCCAACATCGACGATGCCTTCTTGCGGCGGTTTAATGCGATCGTCAAGTTTCCTTTTCCGGAGGAGGAGCAACGAGAGGCGATCTGGCGTGTGTCGTTACCCGATAGTGCGCGATTCGAGCCGGGTGTCGATTTGCCGAAACAGTTGGGCAAATTCGAACTTGCCGGGGGCAACATCATCAACGTGGTACAGCATGCGTGTCTGGAGGCCATCGCCCGCGGCTCGGATACGATCACGCTCGATGACGCGCTAAAGAGCATCCGCCGGGAGGTGGAAAAGGAGGGGAAGGTATTTCGGAATGTGATTGGGTGAAGGGGTTCAGGTTTCTTGAGGCGGAAAGCGATTTCGAACCCCCGAGCCCTCTCTTACTTTACCAACGCCGCGAGATGGTCATACGCGGCACGCACCGTTGCCAGTGGATCGGGCGCCATCTCTTCCTCGACGATCAGCCATGGCGCTTCCCGCTCCATCCCGAGCCTGACGAACGACCCGATATCGACGTCTCCCTTCCCGACGGGAACGGACAAGTCCTCGAAGGCGGCCCAGACGTGCTGCATGCCTTCTTCTCCCGGCAGGCCTCGATCGAGTGGGATTTGCACGTCGGATCCTCTTTTCGCGTCCTTGATGTGCAGCGATACAAACCGATTGCTGAATCCACCGAAATACACGCTTGGGTCCACCTGTACCATCGCCGCGTTTCCGGAGTCCGGCTGCAGCGCCAGCGCCTCGTCGACCTCCTCGGCAAACAGGGTGTAGCCTAACGGATCGATGAAGTTGAACGGGCAGTTGTGGAAGGCGAAATCAAATCCCCGCTCCTTTACCCGGGCGCCCACCCGGTTGAGTTCGGCCACCGTCTCCCGGATGGTCTTCCGATCCCGGAAAAACTTCTCCGGAATGCCGGCGATGACCAGCGTATCGCAACCAATGATTCTGTGGTAATCCGTGATCTCGTCGAACTGCCGCTGCAGGTCGTCGAATCCGACGTGGCTGGAGATTACGGTGAGATCGAGATCGTCGAGCACGTCCCGCACCTCTTTGGCGGCCTTCCCGCAAAAAGTGTGCACGGTATCCGGGTCACCGTCTCGTTCTACCGCTTCGACGCCCGTATAGCCCATCTTGCGGACCTCTTCCAGTACCGATACGAAGCTGGTAGTGTCGAGGATGTCTTTGATGGAATAGAGTTGAAGGCCGATTTTCGGGATCATGGCTTTGTCCGGTAGGTCTGCGCAAACTGAGGTCACTATCCTCAGAAAGGGTAGACAATACCATGAACCGCCTCAATGAAGGCTGGGCGATTTTCCTGTTCTATTTTTGTGGAGTCGACGGCCCTAAGCGTGTCGTGCCCTGCCGTCAGTTGCGGCAATCGGAATCGCCGCTACACAAAGCCGTTCCCGGTTTCCCCACCTATTCTCTCAGCCAATCGAGGATGTTGCCGACGATTTGTCCGATCGACGGATGGGTGATGGTGGCGTATTTGTGTCCGGGAACCAGCACCCCCACTCTTCCCTCACCAAACTCGTGTGCCCATCCCTGGGGCGCCCGGCCATTTTCAGGGGAGTGGCTCTCCAGAAAGACGGACGTAGTGCTTTCATCCATGTCGACGACATACTCTTCATCCTCCACTTCGAACGGTACATCGACGCCGTCGAGCATTTCCGGCATCTTGCCGGTTGCACTCACCGTGATACCGGTGATCGGGGGGTGGCGGATGAAGCACGAACGGGCGACTTGCGAGACCCCGTTACCGCATTTGTAGTTGCCGAAGCCGTCATGATACAGGAAGAGCCGTCCGCCTCCGTTGACGTAGTCGACAAACTTCTGCTCCTGCTCGGCCGTCAGCCAGTACGCACGCTCGTCCGGTTGCGGCTTGATGTCTCGCTCCCGGTAGTACCGGACGAATTCGTGGCCCTCGCGGCTCATGATAATAAGGTCGAATTGGTCGAAGTCATCCCACGGGACATTGTAGTCCATTATCACAATCGCCTGCCAGCCTTCGTCACGAAGTGGGGAGACCAGCAGCCGATCGAGGGGCGCCACGCGGTGCCAGCCATCCCCCAGGATGGCCAGCACATGCTTCTTGTCCGGATCCAGCTGGTCCACGACGGAAGCCTCTTCTTGAGCGGTCGGTGTGTCGGCCTTTTGTTGGGCACAACCCGCAAACAAGGGAAAAAGCATTAGTAGAACGGGAAAGAGATACTTGTTGAGGTAGTTCATAGGTCACTCCCTTTTCTCTGCAAACAGTTAAGATCAAGCGTTGTCCGTGCTGATGTCCCGTCGTGTGTAGACCGACCACCGGCGCGGCATGGTATTAAAAGATAAACGCGATCGTGTACTGTAGTTCGAGTGTTTGGTGAATCACGGAAGATTCGTCCGAGAGAGGTGATCTCTGAAGACCATCCACGCGTGCAATCACAGAGGCGACCAGAATTTGACTTGTATGCAGACTATAGATAGCCCGCACCTACCATAAATCCCGTCAGGCGCTCAGGGTTTCCGAGGTTATGCCGCTCGATGCCGCCGGTTGCCCGAGGAGTTCTTCAAAGCAATCGGCCGCCGCATGATCTCCACCGGCATTTCTAAAGGCACGCGCAATGCGTTCCGCCCCGTCTTTCAGATCTCGTGCCCCGCGCACGGCGGTCGAGAGCGTGCGACCATTCAATTTTTTCGGCATCAATCGCATACCGGCACCCGCGTTTTCGACGCGCCGTGCCACCTCGATCTGATCCCGTCCGAACGGGATGATGACGACCGGAACGCCTCTCGAGAGTGCGCGCTGCGTGATGCCCATGCCGCCGTGGCAGACCACCACGGCCGCACGATCGACAATCGGATCATGCGGAAGAAACCGCTCCAGTCGCGCGTTATTCGGATCGGAGATTTCAAATGTCTCCGGGTCGTAGGCAGCGCTCGTAGCGACGAGAAAGTAACCGTCTTCCGGGAGGTGTTGAAGCGCCGATTCGACGATGGCGCGATCGTTTTGCGGCTCTGTGGAGCATGTCGCCAGTACGATCGGCCGATCGATATCCGAAAGCCAGTCCGGCGTTTCGGTGGCCGGCGACCAGTCAGACGGTCCGACGAAGCGAAACTGCCCGGGCCATCGATCGCGCGGATACTCCAGTTCTTTCGCCGTCATGTAGAGCACGCGCGGCGGACGACGCAGCAGCGCAAACATGCTGTCGAGCGGGTCCAGCCCGACGCGTTGCCTCGCCTCGTTGATTGCCGGTAGCGGGCCCCGATCCATTTTTGAGTAGATCATCTTGCCGACAATGCCGTCGCGTATGCGGCCGAAGATCGATGTGGATCGTGCGAGTCCCGGACCGAAGGGCGGGATTCTCGGCGCCGGAAGGGGAGTGAAGTATGGCTGAAAGATGGCCCAGGGCAGGCCGGATGACTCGGCGACCGCCTGCGCACCCCAGCAGTTGGTATCGACCAACAGTGCGTTCGCCCCGGTTCTTTGCAGTGCCTTTTGAACGTCGTCGATCTCCATCAATGCCCGGTCGCCGAATGTTATCATAGTCCGCTGGAGCGCCTGGATCGGATTCTTTCCCTTCCAGTCGTCCATTTCGCGTGCTTCGACTTCCTCGGCGATCGGCTGTGCCGACAGGCCGAGTGCACGCACCCGTTCGATTTCGGGAGAAAGTGTGCGGACATGAATCGTGTGTCCGCGTGACTGTAGTTCGAGCGCGGTGCCCAGTACCGGAAAGAGATGTCCGCGGGCGGGAGAGGTGTAGATCAGAATAGTGGCCATTATGATGTGTGTTGTAGTCCGTTGAGAAGTTTTTTCATGACGGCCGTAACCTCTCCCTGCTCGAGGTCGAGATCACGGCGAAGAAGTTTCCACGTGCCGAGGTCGGTTGCCGCGATAGCCGCATAGAGCCTGCGGTCTCGCTCTGCGCCGACCGCCCCGCCGAGGAGATCACTGCAGTACCGCTGCACCCACTCGCGATGTACCCGGCGACCGTTTTCGACGATTCTGTGAACGGGAGCGAAAAGGTGCTCCTGTGCAATGAAATTAAGGGTCATGTCACCGTCTACCTCATAGTGGTTCAGAAGCGCCTCTAGTGCCGCATCGCGTCCGGCGTCCTCATCGACCTCTCGCGAAGCAACGATCCGCGCTCCTTCCCGCTTCGCAACCGCTTCAAAGAGCTGCTCTTTCGAGCCGAAGCGCCGGATTACGGTCTGTACCGTCACGCCACTCTCATCAGCGATTTGCCGGAGTGTCACGTGATCGAAGGGCATTTCCGAAAAGGCTCCTTTCGCCGCCTTCAGAATGGCCTCACCGGTGGCCTTCTCGGATGCCGCACGAGCGGTTTTGCGGTAGGTGCGTTTTGTCATCGTTGATGAGTCTGTTCGGATTCGAAAAAGCCGCCGATCGCTCCTTTCTTATTGGTGTTAACTAAACTATCATGAAATTATATGAAGATCAAGTAAACGCAGTAACGAATTGTAGCCGAATTACATCAACCAATGAAGATTGTCGAAAGGTGCTGCGCCAGTGATTGATCTCTAGCATTCTATAATAAACTGGTTATGGAACAATAATCCGGCTATGCCTGTTTTAACTGGCTACGACTGCAGGATAACCCTTGTGGGAAAGCGTCAGAAACATCTCCGTTAAAGGGTCTGCAGCGATAGACAATCCCGTCAACAATGTGAGCCCTTTCGAGCATTTGGCACAACGCCCTGATCTTGCCGGGCGCTTGCATAGGGAAGGGGAATCTGTCAAGGACGAAAATCTCCAAGAATATCCGATTTACTCTCAACCAGCATGAGATTTCACATAGCGATTGTTGCCAGTGTTTTTATGATGGCATTCACTTTCGTGGATGATCCACAGTGGCAGATCAGCCCGGGCGAAAGCACCGTGAGTGTCGAGGGAACGTCAACGGTTCACGACTGGACCTGTACGGCCTCCGATTTTGAGGGAGCGGTTCTGGGGACACAGGAACAGGAGTCGTCTCAGGCCATTCCCTCCCTCGCCGGTGTAACGTTTTCCGTGCCGTCCGATGCGCTAGACTGTGACAACGGCACAATGAACCGGAAAACACGTGGTGCGCTCAAAGCGGAAGATCATCCCCGGATTGTCTTTGAGATGGAGGATGCCGAAACCAAGTCTGCCACGGACAATGGCGTCACCGAGATGGTCGTAGCCGGACAACTCGCGATGGCGGGCGACCGTCGGTCGGTGCAAATGACCGTGACGGCGTTTCCGATGGAGGGAGGAGACTTCAATGTGCGAGGCGAACTATCGGTGAACATGACCGACTGGGACATCCGTCCGCCGAAAGCTATGCTCGGCGTGCTCAAGACCGGCGAGGAGGTGACCATCCGTTTCAACGTTTTCGCACGATCGACAAAGGACACGTGAGGCAACGTGTATTCATGAAGATTGAAACGTTGAGATTGAACCGACCATCATGCGACTGCTACCGGCCATCCTCTGTTTGACCTTTGCCCTCCTTCCTGCGCGTGCCCAGTATCTGGAGATCAATCCAGTATCGGGCAGCCGCATAGCCATCGAGGGACGCTCGTCCGTCAACAGCTTCACCTGTTCGACATCGGAGGCATCGGGCATTGCATTGCTCAACAACCGGATCCAGACGGCGAGCAGTTCATCTTACGGCTTTTCGAAATCGGATCCTCGTTTGCACCTTGACGTGCCCGTTTCCACACTGGAATGTGGTAACCGGCGCATGAATAGCGACATGCGGGAGGCGCTGAAAGCGGAAGAGCATCCCTATATCCGCTATTGTCTCGACGACGTAACGCTAAAGGACAGGCCGCAGGAGGCGGACGGTTGGTATGCGATTGGGGCAACCGGCCGATTTGAAATTGCCGGCAAGGAACGGACGGTCCAGGTCGATGTGCGTGGACGGCATACCGAAAATGGCATCTATCAAATAGAGGGTAGCTTGCCTCTCAGACTCAGTGACTACGGAATTGACCGTCCCAGCAAGTTATTCGGCCTTATCACCGTGCATGACGAGGTGCACGTCACCTTCTCTCTTGCGACCAAGACCGAGAACGCGATGATTGCAGATGCAGGTCCTCTTCCCTGCGATTGACACATGCGGATAGGCTCGGCCACAACTCAATGAAACAGGAAAAACTCTTACCGAAAAAAACTATGAAAACAGTGTACAGAGCGATCTTGGCGGCCCTGCTGCTCTTGCCGCTCGTCGGTTTCGCCTTACAGGCCCAGAGCTCCAGATCCATGCAATTCTATCGCCCTCACAGTAGGGCGGGTCTCAATGTATTCGAGGCGCCAAAAAAGGACGATGTGCCGTTTACCGGTCTGTTCGTGCGAACAGGGGGAGACTTTTCCATTCAGTTCCAGGGAATCAGTCAGTCAAACGACGCAGGAGATCTCGTTGAGTTGGCCAACAACTTCAATCTCCCCACCGCTAATCTGAATTTCGATGTCCAGATAGAGGACGGCGTGCGCATGCATCTCCGCACCTACCTGTCCTCGCGCCACCATGCCGAGGCCTGGGTAAAAGGCGGTTACTTTCAGGTCGATAAACTCGATTTCATAAGTGAAGGTTTTCTCGCGGAAGCTATGGAGGTACTCCGTTTCCGCTTTGGTATGGATGAGATCAACTACGGCGATACGCATTTCCGCCGGTCCGACAATGCGCGGGCACTCTTCAATCCGTTCGTGGGCAACTACATCATGGACTCTTTTTCAACCGAGCCGTTTGCGGAGATCAGTGTGTTGAGCTCGGGATTTATGGGCCTCGTGGGTCTCTCCAACGGCCGTTTGAACCAGCGCCCGACTCCGGGTGACGACGGCGTGGTCGTATTTGCCAAGGTTGGTTATGACGACCAGGTGAGCGACAATGTCAGGGTCAGGTTAACCGGATCCGTCTATCACTCCGCGGACAAAAGCACGCGCGACTATCTCTACAATGGGGACCGCGCCGGATCCCGGTATTATCAACTGCTCGAAATGGAGGGAGAGAGCCGGCCGAGTGACTTTTTACCTCGCTTCAATCCCGGCTTCCCGTATCAGACCGCCTTTCAGATCAATCCATTCGTCAAGATCGCCGGATTCGAGCTTTTCGGTGTCGTAGAGGTTTCCAGCAGCGGGACGGACAGTGGTGGCAGCTACACCCAACTGGGAGGCGAAGCCATTTACCGTATCGGCAGCAGCGAAAAGGTGTACGTGGCCGCGCGATTCAATTCGGTCAAAGGCGAAGCATCGGATGAAGCCGCGACGCAGGAGATCACGCGCGTGAATATTGGAGGCGGATGGTACCTCACCGACAACGTGCTGGCCAAGGTAGAGTATGTCACCTCGACGTATGACGGCGCCGGCTGGACCGGCAAATTCGCCGGAGCCGAGTTCGACGGCGTGGTGCTCGAAGCTGTGATTGGTTTCTAAAGATGCCGCCGCGTATGTTCGCGCGATATGGTCTCCAGGCGGTCGAATCCCGAGCGCAGGAGTGCGTTCTCGTTACGGAGCTTCTCCTCGGGGCTCACCGGCCGCTATTGCCCTGTTGCCGCCACGTGTTCCACTTCCCGGAGCAGACGTAGCATATTGCCGCCCCAGATCTTACGGATCTCCTCCCTCGAATAGCCCCGTTTGACCAACTCAGCGGTGACGTTCAGGGTTTCGGAAGCGTCAGACCAGCCCTCGATGCCACCTCCGCCGTCGAAGTCAGAGCCGATGCCCACATGGTCGATGCCGATGAGATCGACCGCGTAGTCGATATGGTTGACATAATCGGCTACGGTTGCTCTGGAATCCCGCCATATTTCGTCCAGTCCTGCGGTCAAAACCTCCTGCTCTTCGGGAGAGAGCGCGAGGAAATCGTTTCTTGTTTCGATGCCTGCTTCGTCAAGAAGGGCCTGCCTTGCTTTGCGCACTTCAAGAGGGACGGCCTTGACATAGCTGCTGAGTGCCACGAGCTGGATCACACCACCGTTTTCCGCCAGCGCGAGAAGCTGTTCATCGTCCAGGTTGCGCGGCGAATCCCGAAGCGCATACACGCCTGAATGGGAGGCGAAAACAGGCGCTCTGGAAATCCGCGTCGCATCGAGCATGGTATTCTTGGAGACGTGCGATACGTCGACCATCATTCCTACGCGGTTCATTTCGCGGACCACCTGTTCGCCGAAATCGCTGAGGCCTCCGTGCTCCTCTTCCTGCTCGGCGTCATCGGGTGTGGCGGAATCCCCGATGTCGTTGTGTCCGGCATGCGTGAGCGTCATGTACCGCGCGCCGAGGTCATGGTATTGAGCGATCAGGGAAAGATCCCTGCCGATCACGAAGCCGTTTTCGATTCCGATAGCCGCCACGAGTTTTCCGGAGGCGTGGATCCGCTCAAAATCGGCTGCCGAGTATGCGATTTCAGTTTCTTCGGGATAGAGATCCTCCGCCATGCGATGAATCGCTTCGAACTTGATGAGCGCTTTACGCTTCGCCTCGGCATAGTTCTCCGGTGTTCTTTTCTCCTGTCCGACGTAGACGATCCAGAATACGGCATCCAGGCCGCCCTCCCTCATTTTCGGAAGGGTGACCTGCCTTCCGTCGCGTACACCCGGATCGTCTTTCCCGGTGGCAAAGTCGAACGAGATATCCACATGGGTGTCGATCGTCAGGGTTTCCTCGTGGATGGTCCGGGCATTTTCGAGAAGGGTCGCGTCTGTTTGGGCATCCGAGCGATCGGCGCAGGCGCTCACTGTTAAAGCGAGCAGGATGGCGAGTAGCGGCGGCTTGGTGTGACTGGTCATACGGTTGTTTGAGTTGATCGGCGAACGGGCAATGCAAATCTACCGGGCATTAAAGTAGCCATTCGGCGTCAATCGATTATACACGTGGAGGGGGTGCAGTTGATTTGCCCGGTTGCGTCGGTTGCAGGAGGTATGGAGGGTACGTGTGCGTGCACATGAGGCAGCGTACCTACCCGGTCTCGCCGTTAATATCCTCCAGGGGCTCGACAAGGAGAACGTTCGAGGCAAGTTGCTCTGACACCCGCTGCCAAAGGCCGTTGTGTTCGGCGCGAAGATTTCGCAAATCCGAGGCCTTTTTGCCTCTCGGCAGTTTTCCCAGGTGACAAACGGCTTCACCCGGTCCGACGGCCGGCAGGGTCGTCATGCCGATCACGACCGCATTGAATGGTGCGTGCTGCACATTCTGGACCTCTCCCAGCAACGTTGTGTTGGTAGCGATGGGTTGCCCCTTTTCGATTAGATCTCCAGGTTTGACATGGAATCGCATGAAACCCCCACGGTCCGCGCGGACCCATGTCGTATGCTTAACGATGATCTGAAAGGGCGGCTTCCTCGGTGGGCCGTCGATCATGTCGAGCCCACGCAGCACGTTTTTAATTCCCCTGGTGGCTGAGGCCACGATGCCGGGTTCCACCTTCAGGATCTCGCCGCCTTCCATAATGATTGTCGGACAGCCTGCCTTGCAAGCCTCCGGTCGGAGTGCGCCTGCGGGACCTTTTGCATCGATGATGATTTCCGCACCAAATGACGTGGCCAACGGGCGGACGTTCACATCTTTCATGTCGGCCCGGATATTGGGATAATTGGTGCGTCTGAGGGCGCCGGTATGGAGATCGATGCCGTAGTCCGCTTTGGCGACAATCTCGCTGAAAATAATCTCCGCCATGCGTCTGGCGAGGCTTCCTTTCGCCGATCCGGGAAACGACCGGTTCAAATCGCGCCGGTCGGGCAGGTAACGGTCGTGCCGGTCGAACCCGAGCAGGTTGAGCACGGGGACCAGCAGGACACTTCCGCGGATCAGTTTGAAAGACGGATCATGAATCAGACTTCGGATGGCGCCGGTGCCGTTGATCTCATCGCCGTGAAGCGCCGCTGTTACGAACATCACCGGTCCGTCTTCTTGCCCGCGCCGGATATGGATCGGGATCTCGATTTCCAGGCTGCTGTAGCTTTCACCGATTGCCAGCGTGACGTTACGAGAAGAACCGAGCGGAATCGATTCGCCGAACCACCAATCAATCCGTTCTCGCGGACTTGCCATGGGCGTGCGCTATTCTTCCTCCCGGGGCTGTGGATCTTCGGCTTCGACGGTGGCCGGTTCTACATGGCGCTCGGTTTCCGGCTGCTCCGGAAGCGCCAGAAGTTTCGGTCTGCGTTTGCGGCGGGTTTTGGCAGGAACGAGATCACGCATCCAGTCGAGTTTGCCGAAGCAGAGAAGCCGGTTTCCGGCTTCGAGTACCCGGTGTGAACGAGGATTCGGCACGACGGTGGTTTCGCGGTAAAGGGTCAGGATATTGATGTCCCGGTCTCGCAGGCCGGATTCTCCGATCGTCTTGCCGACAAAATCCGAACCTTCGGGAATATACAACTCGGTCACGCCATAACCTTTGCTGACGGTCAGTCGCTGTCGCAGGTCGACTTCAGGGAAATTGATTCTGGCGGCCAGGAAGTCGACAATCGCTCCGGCGATATCCAGTTGCGTACAGCTCTCGATTCCCTCGAGTCCGGGTGAGGAATTTACTTCCACAACCTGGGGCCCGTCGGCACCCTCCAGCAAATCGACGCCGGCCACACGTAGTCCCATAATCTGACATGCCCGAACGGCAGTTTCGCAGTATTCATCATCGAGTTGCACCGGTTCCGTCAGCCCGCCGCGGTGCACGTTGCTGCGAAACTCCTCTCCCTGTGCCACGCGGCGCATGGCGGCCACGACCTGATCCCCGATCACGAACGCGCGGATATCGCGGCCCTTGCTCTCGGAGACAAATTTTTGAATCAGCACATTTTGCTTCTGGCTTTGCAGCAACTCGACGATGGCCTCGGCCGACGAATTGGACTCCGCCAGGAGCACCCCGATTCCCTGCGTGCCTTCCAGCAGTTTTATGATGACCGGGGCGCCGCCGACGCGTTTGATGGCAGGCAGCACGTCTTTTTTGTCGCGCACGAAGGTGGTCACCGGGATGCCGATGTGGTGGCGGCTGAGGATTTGCAGACTGCGCAGTTTGTCGCGGGAATTGCCGATTCCGTTGGACGAGTTAGCGCAGAAGACCTCCATTTGCTCGAACTGCCTCACCACGGCCGTGCCGAAGTAGGTAATGGATGCGCCGATACGAGGCAGCACCGCGTCGTAATGGGAGAGCTGCTTTTGCCGGAAGAACAGGTCGGGTTGTCCCCGTTCCAGATCGATAGCAAATTTCAGCGTGTCGAGGACCTTGACGTTGTGTCCCCTTTGCGTGGCCGCTTCGCGTAACCTCCTTGTGCTGTAGCAACGTGGATTGCAGGAAAGAATTGCCAGTTTCATGCCGGTTCAAATTCATCATCGTGTATTGCATCACTTTCGGGTGCCGGTCTGTTTCGACTTTCCGGCTTGCCACCGCAAAACGACCGCGCTGCATCGACGAGGAAGCGTTTTCTGAAGGCCTGTCGGCCCAGTAGCATCCGAAAGCCCATCTCATCGCGGCCGGCCAGGGTCAGCTCAATCGGCCAGGTTTGCCCCAAGAGGGTAAGCGTCGTGACGACTACGGGCCGAAGCTCGGCCTTGCCGCTGGAAGTGCGGATGGAGCGGAATTCCAGAACTTCCGCCTCGACTTTTACGGCACCCACCGTCTTGCGCTGCACGGGGTGAATCTGAAATCGCACGAATGCCGTGCCGTCCCGCTCAAATTGCTTCAATCCGAATGCATGCAGGGATGAAGACCGCGCACCGCTGTCTACTTTCGCTTTGATGGACGGCACGCCGAAGTCCGGCAGTCCGACCCACTCTCGCCACCCGATAATGGGCAATTGTTTTGTTTTGCGCTTGGCCATACAGTGAAGATAGCCAAGGCGGGAGAGTGTTCCGCGGATCCGGCATATTCCGAACTGGCTACGCGAGGATCGTAAAACCTACAAAACACTGGCGCATTTCTACTATCGGTCTCAGCCGTGCAAATGGACCGTTCGATGGTTGGAGCATGCCTTCACCGGGATGACATGACGCGGCGAAAACGCGAAAATGTGACAACCTGGCACAGGCGAATCCGGTAGGGCGCGATGAAGACATCCATACCCCAAACTTCCACACCACCGAACCATAAATAGGCCTTTTAACGATTCCACTCTCCCGTCTTCCCGACGACTTGTGGCGGCGAAGCGCTATGCCCTGAACGCAGTGAGGGACAGCGAAGCCGTAAAGCCAGTATCCATTAGGATATCAGACAACTTTGACGTACCCTGCTTCACGATTCCTTCATTATCACTTCCGGTGATTGCACATCTTTCGTTTGTGATCCTGAAACTCATCCACGCCTGTGTATGAATCGGGGATGACAATAGTCGTCTTCACCAGGTTTTTGTACTCATAATCGGCAATCGACAAGCCGATGATATCTCCGGCGGACGACGTCAAAGTAGCAGCGAACCGGATCCGGGCTTCCGATTCAAAGCCGGTCATGCATGCACAGCGTGGAATGACCTAGCCGCCCGAATCCATTCCCGGTCGCCCATTTCACACAGGAACTTTCGCAAAAAGGTGCCCGCGTATTGGCTTCTCGGAGCGGCTGACAAGCAGTCCGAGCACGCATCTAGGCCGGAGATACCGAAAAAACGAATAAAATGATCGCACAATCACTTAATGGCACATCAGTCGAACTTGCTTCCGAGACCATCGCTGCACTGGATGCACGTCTCGCGGGCACACTTGATCAGCCGGGAGACGCCGGATACGAGGATTCACGTACGGTTTGGAACGGCATGATCGACAGGCGACCCGCACTGGTCGCGAAGTGTCTTGGCGTGGCAGACGTACGGGCATGCGTACGATTTGCGCGTGAGAACAATCTGCTTCTTTGCATAAAGGGTGGAGGGCACAACATCGGCGGTCTGGCCACTGCGGACGGAGCGTTCATGCTGGACATGTCGCTCATGCGAGGTGTCTGGGTCGACGGGCAAACCAAAGTGGCGCACGCGCAGGCAGGTTGCCTGCTGGGTGATGTGGACCGGGAGACACAGGAACACGGTCTGGCGACGGTACTGGGATTTGTCTCCGAAACGGGCGTCGCAGGCCTGACTCTGGGCGGTGGCTTTGGTTATCTGACGCGTCGATGGGGCTGGACCACAGACAACGTCACCGGTATGGATGTCGTTACGGCGGATGGGGAGCTGGTTCGGGCAAGCGATCAGGAAAACACCGATCTGTTCTGGGGACTCCGTGGCGGAGGTGGGAATTTTGGCGTAGTGACCGGCATCAGTTATGCGCTTCATGCCGTCGGACCCGAAGTCGTGGGCGGCATCGTTGCCTGGCCGGCCGGTGAGGCTGAAGGGGTGCTGGATCTCTACAGGAAACTTGCAGAGAAGGCGCCACGTGAACTGACCCTGGTGCTCCTCATGCGATTCGCGCCTCCTGCACCATGGCTTCCTGCTTCAATCCACGGCAAGCCGATCGTCGGCATATTGGCTTGCTATAGCGGAGATCCGGAAGAAGGCGAGCAAGCCGTCGCGCCGATCAAGTCGTATGGATCTCCTGTGGGAGATGTCCTTGTTCGGAGACCCTATGCGCAATTGCAGTCACTGCTCGACGCCACGCAGCCCAAAGGGCGACGGTACTACTGGAAAAGCGAATACCTTCCGGACGTGTCGACCGGACTGTGCGAGAAACTCATTGACCACGCAGCCATCATGCGCTCGCCGCATGCAGCAATACTCCTGTTTCAACTTGGAGGGGCGCTGAACGAACGCTCGCCGGAACACTCGCCGGTTGGAAATCGGGATGCGCAATTTGTCGTGAACATTGCGAGTGCATGGGAATCTGCGGAAAACGACGCGGCCAATATCGGGTGGACGCGCCATGCCTGGAGTGATATCAGGGCGTTTTCAACCGGTGGAACGTATATCAATTTTCTTACGGAAGATGACGGCCAGGAGCGTGTGCAAGCGGCAATGGGGAAAAGTCTTTCACGACTCGCCGGCATCAAATCAAAGTGGGATCCGGATAACGTGTTTCGGACCAATCGAAACATCAAGCCGGCAAAATGAGAACGGAGAATACCGGAGGGCCGTGCATCGTCACTTCAGCACTTCATCTTGACATTCGCAGTGCTTGAACAAGCACGTTCATTGATACGTATCGCCTACACCCTACAACTCTATGAAATACGTCGTAGAAATCGCCACCACAACTGAAGTCAAGCCCGAAGGCCCCGGACCGGTCATCGGGCGCGTGGTCGACCGCCTCAAACCCGAAGCGGTTTACACTCCACGTCGGCGTTCAAGCCGGTGGCGGTTGGACCTGCAAGAGAGATTGCGGTGCCACGAGGATCCGGGATCCAGCCCCGTTATGCTCCGCAGGGGTGATCAGCGGCTTTGGAATGAAGGACTGTGAATGACCTCCGTTGAACCAACGCGTCCTTATTGTGTATAAGCTGCATACTTCAATCACATCACTGACACAAGTTGATCTTATCTGGCAGGCCTCCATGGCCTAATAAACCGGGTGGACCTACTGTACGGTGAGCAACAAATACCACCCAATCATGGCACGTGGAACTGTTAAATGGTATAACACCAACAAAGGATTTGGCTTCATCGCTCCGGAAGATGGAAGTCCCGATGTCTTCGTACACCGTAACAACATTGCCTCCCTTGGTTATGGAGAAGGTCTCCGGGACGGGGAAGAGGTTGAGTTCGGGACTGAGGATACTCCGAAGGGCCTGAGCGCCGTCGATGTCCGACGGGTTGAAGGCTGACAGGTCTGAATGAATTGCTAAAAACGAGAAAGCCCGGCTCAAAAGGTCGGGCTTTCTCGTTTGGACAAAGCGTGATTGGCGCGCTCGGCTACGTTTCGCTTCTCGCAACATCGTACGGCCTACACGTGCCCTGCACGTTGCCCGGATTAGAGCGAATCCGTCAGGTCAGATTCGCTTTGACATGCTCGACCATCCAGTCCACGATTCGTTCGTAATCGTACTCGGGATTGTCGTTTTCCCATTGTTCCACGGAGTAGACACCCCGGAAACCTCCTCTCTCCATAATTTTGATACACCGGTCGAAGTCGAAACCTGTGTGTTGGTAGTTCTCGTCGTATCCATGGGTTTTTGCGGAGACGAGTTTCGTATGCGGGGCAATAGTCTCCAGGGCCGCATAGATATCGGTTGATTCCGGGTAGTTGCCAAAGTCGGCAATCAGTCCGTAGTGCTCGGGCCCGACTTCCTTCGCCATCCAGGCATGATTCTCCGGAATGGAGAGCAGATCGAAATGATTTTCAGAGAGCAGGATGACGCCTTGATCTGCCGCGTACTCCGCCAGCTTTTTCATGGAATTGAGACCTTCCTCGAGGGAGTGCGCCACAAAACTGCCGCGCACCATTTGTGCCCCCAGAAAAACGCCTACGTCGATCCACTCCTTGATGTCTTCTATCGTTTTCTCTCGTATCTCCGGGTCCGGATGTGACATATCCAGGCCCGGTGTGTCGGCCTGGATGTTGATCAGGGTGCAGTGGTTCTTATCGAGTGCGCGTTTTAGATCGGTCAGGTACGCTTTCTCCCTGGATTCGAAGTGCTGCGACCAGTATTCCGGTTGGTAGATGCCGAAACGGTCCTGCAAATACTCGGGAATCATCTCCAGCGTGAGCAGATCGCCGGAGAAATTTGGATTGGTGCCGGGAAAACGATTTCTGAAAGTCACGGTGGTGATTCCGATCCGGGCCATCGGATCCGTGGCCTGTTGCTTCGTCAGACCGGCGGGAGCGGTCAATGCAACACCGGCTGCGATCCCGGATTTATACAAGAAGCGTCTCCTGTTCATATCGAGTCAGTCTTGGGTCCATCCAAATCCGCACCGGATGCGGAATGCTACGTCCCAAAAGTCCGGTAAAGACCAAAGGAAATCAACCGCCTGGTTTTCATTGAGACCATTTCAAATTCGCATCATGCGCCCGAATGGTGGTCCGATGCACGCGGGCTAGAACGTGAATGTGTCAAAAGGTGAAAATGTAGAAATGTGACGCCTTGGCGCAAGCGGATCCGGAAGGGTGCGGTGGACGTCCATACCCCATACTTCAACAACACCGGGCTACCGCTGAGATAAGGAGAATAAAGTTGCCCCGTTTTGGTGGACGATCTTTCACTTGTACACCAAGAGGTAGTCATGCTCAGTGACCAGCCACTCGTGAAGACAGACCAGATTCACCGGACCGTCACCGATGGCTTCGCGCCAATGTGAAATTGCCTCCGCGTAGTCCAAAGCCAGTGACGCCCGAAGACAACGACTGTCTTCAGCTCCGGAGGTCATCTGTCTGATCTGGTAGCGAACAGCTCCCTCGCTTACGTCCAGAAGACGGGCCACTTCCCGGTTCGCTACTCCTTTGCTGACTAGTGTCTTGATGGTCATACACGCTTCGTAATTGAGCTTGGCCATGTCTGCTAACGGTTGGTTATTCCGGCAACAAACGGCATCCAGCCCTCAGAAGGTGCGTAAATCTACCTGTTGTCTTAAGTCAAATTTAATGTATTGTTCTACACTAAAAGGTCAACCAAAAGATCAGTATCGACATACAAGTGATATGGTGCGGTGTTTATACAAGATTCAGCACTAAAAAGAAAAACGGTATCGAATTGGGAGAGTCCGCATTCTATCTAGTCAACCGCTTCGTGAATACTGTTTGAGTATATTTGTGAGTAACCAGGAGGGAAACACAATGACTACGCACACAGAGCCAACGCTTGGCGAGGGGATCTATACCCCAAGTGATGCGGCAAGAATATTGGATATCGCTGTGCCACAGGTGCGCAGATGGGTAACAGCGTCTACAGAAAGCCAAATAGTCAGCGGAATTGTTCCAGGTTGGAAGATTAATTACGCCCGTGGCTTCAACTTCTACGCCCTCATTGAACTATACACGGTCGCGAACCTGAGGAGACTAGGCATCTCTATGCAGAAGATCCGCAAAGCTCGAGAGGAGCTCGCTGATCGGTTTGACACAAAATATCCCTTTGCGTTGCGGGGACTGCTTTCAGACGGAAGAAAGATCTTGTATCAACTTGATGAACCAGACGAAGAAACCACTTTGATACTCGACGGATCAGGTCAGACAGAGTTTACACAAATTCTCGTGCAATTCTGTGAACGCATAGATTTCCATATCCAGACAGATATGGCAGAACGCTATTGGCCTCTGGGCAAAACTCGCGCAGTTGTTATCGATCCTCATCACGCCTTTGGCCAGCCAAGGGTAATGGGCACAAACATACGAACGGAGGTGATCTATCGATTGCTACAAGCAGGAGAATCGAGAGAGGATCTTGTACATATGTATAATTTGAAACTCAGTGATGTGGTTGATGCGGAGGAGTATGAACTCCAAGCAGCAGCATGATTTTCATCTTCGACGAGAATCTGTCGCATAGGATCAGTGCAGGGCTTAACGCTATGGAAGATGGATCCAGTGCCGAAGGGAATGTTGTGCTTCATGTTGCAGAGGAGTATGGTGCAGGAATCGCAGACGAAGAGTGGCTTCCTGCTGTGGCTGAGCGAGGTGCAACTGTTATTACACTGGACCTTAACATCCGCAGGAGGCAATCTCAGTGGGAAATCTGCCAGAAACACGGTTTAGGGGTCTTTTTCTTTCGTCCCCCAAAGGGAAATATGCCGAAGTATTGGGATTTGATTGCTTGGATCACGAAGCATTGGGGAGCTATCCGAAATCTTGCCTCGACAACGAGCCGACCCTTTGCGTACGAAATCACTAAGAGGTTGACGAAACCTGAACAGCTGTCATAACTCAATTCCCCTCGCTGCAAATGCCAAGTTGCTATAAAGGTTATGCGCGGAGCTGGTGTAGCGTTGCAGTAGCGTGTTTGTTTTACTTTGTTGTACCTGCAATTCTTATTAATCAATAATAACAAGTACTTTATAAATATAAGTGGTGGGCGA
>CAZIIP010000018.1:0-20550 GCA_964539455.1 uncultured Rhodothermales bacterium | reverse complement strand
GGCGGCAATCCGCGTCTGTGAAGCGTTAAGCGAAACTGCTATCGAAATCGGGTGCCGGCTTCCGGAGACGAGCGGCAGAGCGACCAGGGCGGCAAAGAATGCCACCCACACGCCGTGTCTGACGGCAGAAGATTTGTGCCGGAGCGCAAACGCCAGGATCCAGCCTATCGCTACCAAGACGGCGCCTTTTGCCAGCCATCCGAGCATCCACCGCCCGACCGGCTCCGCTGCCGCAATTAACGAGGACAGATGTGATTCAATCACGGCGACTTCGAGCATCGGCTATCCACTCCTCTATTTCGTCGATATCCTGATCGGTGAGATCCTCTGCCGACATTCCCAGCAAGGCCAGCGCCGCGGACGACGGAGAACCCTGAAAAAATGTTTTGACTACGTGCTGGACAACCAACCGGCCTGCTGCACTCACTTTCTCCGAGGGCACGTAAACGAACCGTTTGCCGCTTTTTCGGTGGGTGACGTGTCCTTTCTCCTCCATCACGGTCAGCTTGTTGCGGACATTGTTGTATGTCGGGCTGTCGGGCATTTCCGCCAACACCTCCGACACCGTCGCCTCCCCGAGACGGTACAGGATGTCCATGATCTGGCTCTCGCGCCTGCTAAGATGCAGGTAAGTCGGACGATTTTCTGATGAACCGGCCACGGGCTTTTAGCTTGTGCAATAAAAAATACAGTTGTGTCAAGAATACTGCAACGGGGGAAAAGGTACAAGCGGGATTCGAGGTTCCAGGTTCGGCGTTCGGGCTGGGAGATCAGAGTTGGATCTCGGCGTTCGGGATTGGGAGTTCCGAGCCGAGGTTCGGCGTTCGGGGCTCGAGGCTGGGCGTTCCGAGTTGGCGCTCGGCGTTCGGGCATTCAGGGTTGCCGGTTTTTCGCTTCCGGTTCCTGAAGGACCTCTCCGGCGATGAACCGCTGCCTTCGCCGGGGCAGGCCGCTAAATGACGGCCACCGAACGTCCGAGCGTCGTGATCGAAGCGAGAGTCGCCGAATGTCCGAATATCCTGAGCCGTGCAAAGGCTATCACGAAAAGCCTGAATCTTGAAACTTGAATCCTGGAACCCTGCGCCCTCCTTTCCGCATCTGTATCTTGTGGCAAATTTGCATTAACCGTTCAACTTGCCATGTCTATCCTTTCCCAGCTTTCTCTTGAAAACAGAACGGCCGTCGTCGTCGGCGGCACCTCCGGTATCGGTCTGGCCATCGCCAAAGGATTTGCCGATGCCGGTGCGGACGTCGTGCCGACCTCCAGAAGGGAGGCTCAGGTCGACGCAGCGGCCGAAGCTATCGAATCGCGCGGCCGGAGGAGTCTCCGAATGACCTCCGACGTGCTCGACAAGGATTCGCTTGTCACGGTTCGGGAAAAGACCCTCGAGACCTTCGGAAAAATCGATATCATGTTGTGCGCGGCAGGACGGACGAAGAAAGGTCCCACGATTGACTTCCCGGATGACGAATGGTCGTCCATCGTCGAAACCAATCTTACCGGAACGCTGCATGCCTGCCAGGTTTTCGGCCGCCACATGATCGATCGCGGATACGGCAGGATCATCAACATCGGGTCGTTGACGACCTATCTGGGCTTTTTCGAAGTGGCCGCCTACGCGGCGAGCAAGGCCGCCGTGGGTTCCCTGACGAAAACGCTTGCCACCGAATGGGCGCCCAAGGGCGTGTGTGTCAATGCTATTGCACCGGGCGTATTCAGGACAGATCTGAATGCGAAACTGCTCGACGAAACCGAGCGCGGACAGGAATTGCTGATGCGTACACCCATGAAACGATGGGGCAAGGTGGAGGAACTCGTCGGCGCCGCTGTATTTCTCGCGTCCGAAGCCGCCGGCTTCGTCAACGGAGAGATCATTGCGGTGGACGGCGGCTTTCTGGCCAGCGGTGTGAACTCGTAATCGTTCGTTGCGAATCGCTTGCGAAGCACAGGATGAATTCACTTCGGTAAGTTGCGCCTCTTCTTGACCTTTTCGGAAGCGCTTTGTAAGCTTGTCAGTCCTGCCCGAGACTACCACCGTATAAAAGGGATGTTTTACCGCAACCGGCGCCTTCTCCAAGGGGAGAAAGCCTCCGCAACCATCGGTTTCTGCATCGTCGCAATGTGTTTCTGGCTCCTGTGTCCCACCGTACGGGGAAATGCAGGATCGGAGCATGCAATGGATCTGAGCGTGGTGGCCGCTTCATTGTCCGGTCATGTCCACTCTTCCACTGCACGCAAGCAGATACGGCAGGACACCACCAAGTCAAAGCAAGCAACCGGACGATCCGAGGCCGAACAGTCTGACAGCGTGCAACGGGACTCGCTGCTTGCACCATTGGTTCTCGATGGACTGGTGGTTGACGAAACCATGACAAAATGGGGTCGGGACTTCTACGATGTCTTCTACGCTACCTGGGAAGCTCCGGAGTCGGCTGTCAACTTCATGATCACCATACGGGAACAACCGCTGCCCAGCATGGGAACCGGAATTACCCTGATCCTGGACAACGAGATTATTTTTCAGGCACGCCTTCAACCTCGATACGAGATGATTGAGCGGGTCGCCGAACAGGCTGTCTATGTCGCCTACCGCCGACTTCTGAACCGTAAACCTCCCCCAAACGTTTTCTAGCGACTATTAAACATGAAGAGTGAGAGAAACAGCTCGAGACCTGGCAGAGGATGTCTCGTGATTGCATTCTCGCTGGTCACCTTGGCCCTGACTTGCAGCGATACGCACGCCCAGGATCTGGTCTACCGGCCGAAGAATCCGGCGTTCGGCGGACCGTACCTGAACTATCAATGGATGCTGAGTTCCGCACAGATACAGAATCGTTTTGAAGATGAGACGACGTCTTTTTCTCGCGATCCGCTGGCGGACTTCGAGAACTCCTTGCAGCGACAAGTGCTCTCACAGCTATCACGCGAACTCATCCTGGAGAGATTTGGCGAGGTCGATTTCACTAAGGAAGGCAAATTTGATCTTGGAGATTTTCTGATCGACATCCGACCGGATCTCAACGGGATTACGATTACTGTTTTCAACAAGTTGACCGGTGATGAATCTACCATAACCATCCCGTCATTTTAGCCGACAGACTACCGCGCCAACTACCATGCCTCGTAGTTCTTTTTGCCGCAAGATTGCAGACATCAGTACCCTGATTTTGGTGACACTCCTATGTAACGCGTGCGGGAGTCTGATCAAACCGTACACCGTTACCTCGGCCCATCCGGGAATCCAGGGTTCCAGCAACGCGGCATTGCGAGACCTTCCTGCGCCGAAAGACAAGGTCGTCGCTGCAGTTTACCGTTTCCGGGATCAGACCGGTCAGTACAAGCCGAGCGAAACCGCAGCCAGCTTTTCTACAGCGGTGACACAGGGGGCAACTTCCATCCTGGTTCGTGCACTCGACGAATCGGGTTGGTTCATTCCGATCGAGCGCGAGGGATTGTCCAACCTTCTGAATGAACGTCAGATTATCCAGTCCACCCGGGCGGTTCATACAACTCCGGAAGGTGAGCAACTTGGTTCGCTGCCACCACTTCTGTATGCCGGTGTTCTGCTTGAGGGAGGCATTATCGGATACGATACCAATGTCATGACAGGAGGTGCCGGTGCCCGGTACTTTGGAATCGGTGGTTCGGGCGAATATCGCCGGCATCAGGTCACGATCTACTTGCGCGCGGTGTCGACCCAAAGCGGACGCGTGCTGCAGACCGTCCACGCGACAAAGAGCATTCTTTCGCAAAAGGTAGACGGTGGTGCATTTTTGTTCGTTGATCAAGACAGGCTACTGGAAGCCGAGGCGGGCTACTCATACAATGAGCCTGCCGTACTGGCCGTTACGGAAGCCATTGAGGTCGCCGTTCGCAGTCTGATACTCGAAGGCGTACAAGATGGTTTGTGGGATCTCGCAGTAGAGGCAGATACGTTGCACCAAGCCTTTCTAGCCTACGACACCGAACTCGATGCGGCGAGACGCCGTGACTATTTCGATCGGGTGCGACATGCATCGGCACGTCCCGGATGGAGCATAGGGCTGACCGCCGGAGGACAGCGCTATGCAGGTGACTATTCCGATCCTCGAACACGTTCCGCATTTGCGCTACAGGTTCTCCAGCAAACGACGCCGAAGTTTCGGCTGGGCATTGGTGCCGTCGCCGGCAGGAACGCTGCGGCAGACGCATTCGACGATCTCGCCGGTTCCTTGGAATTTAATCTCCGGTATCTGGTATTGCCGGAGGCAAACGTCCTACCCTACATCGAGGTTGGGACCGGAGCCACATTCAGAGACCTCGAGCACCTGCCGTCTCGACACGATTTTGGAGACGATTTGATACCGCATTTGTCCTTGAGGAGCGGATTTGAATGGCTCCTCACGCGACGACTGGGATTTGAATCAAGTTTCGGAATGCGCTACGCACTATATGACGAATTAGACGGCGCTACTGCCGGCAGATATCCGGACAGTATGTGGGATCTGCGTCTTGGATTCGTCTTGTATACCGGCCTTTTTAACCATCAATAGCTCCGGGGGTGGCTACGAATAGCTCCGCAAGAATAGAAAAAAGCGACGCCAGCGGATGCTTTCCGATCCAATCGGAAAGGGGTACCAGCCACTAGCGTCGCAGGAGGGTGCCGTTAAACGGGCACCTAAGATTCCTATCTAACGGTCTCCCTCTTGTTCCTTTGACGTAACCAAGGTATGCACTGCGGTTACTTGCTCATCTTCAACTACCAAACAAACAGAGAGGACAAGTATGAGACGTCTCTTCATCATCCTCGGAACGTTACTGCTGGCATCGGGGCTCGCTTTGGGTCAAGCAAGCACCGCTACCGTAACGTCTACCGGCAACGACAACGACGACAACGTCGAACAAATCGGCGACGCCCAGAGCTCCGTGGTCACCCAGACGGGTGACGAAAACGATGCAATGGTATATCAGGAAGCGGAAGCATCATCAAAAGGTCCGGGCGAACAGGAATCAACCGTCATTCAGACCGGGAACCGGAACGCGGCCGACGTGGAAATGGAACAGCTCGGCGGCGGAGACAAGTACACCAACACCGCCTATCTGGAGCAGGTTGGCAATGACAATGAGGCGGACCAGACCCTGTATGCACCCGGCTCCAACAGTGGCCAGCATGTGAATGCCGTTCAGACGGGACACCGTAATGAAGCGGTCCAGAATATCCATACCGGATATACCGAAACCTTCCTGCTTACGCAGACAGGCAACGACAACCGCTCCGACCAGTACATGGACGGCTCACACATGAAGGGCGAAGTCGAGCAGATCGGCAATAGCAACCGTGCGGACCAGGAGATGTACGGAATGAACTGGAAGTCGGTCAGCATCGAGCAGGAAGGAAGCAACAATGATGCGGATCAACTGCTGTCCGGGGGCTCATGGAGCATGACCAACCATGCAGCCATATCGCAGGACGGCAATTGGAACGAGGCCAAGCAGGATGTCTCCGGCACCGCACCGGCCGATGCGGATATCGAGCAGATCGGCAATAACAACGAAGCAGAACAGACAAGCGCAGGGGGATCCTCCGCCCTCTCTCCGAAATCGTCGGCGCTCTACGCAAAACAAGAAGGGAATCGCAACAAGGCCACCCAGGAAACGGATGGTATCGATCACAATGCTACCATCCGTCAGAAAGGCAACGACAACGTTGCTGCGCAGAAAATGAGTGGTGCCAGTGACGCATTTGCCGACTTCCTGCAGGAAGGAAATGAAAACCGGGCCAAGCTGGTTCAAACCGGTGTTGCCGATTGGGCGGACTTCGATCAGCTCGGTAACCACAATACGATACGGGGCCTCGGCGGTGACCAGTGGGCAAGGCAGGCAGATGGATCAACATCGACCGTGGTGCAAGACGGCCATTGGAACATGCTGAAGATGTTCCAGGAAGGTGGTGCCGAGAAGACCGTGACACAGGTCGGCAACAACAATTCGGCCATCGTCAACCAGCACGGTGGCTGAAAAACGCCATCCTCCCGAATAGCTGCAGCGGACGTGTCACACCGTTGACAAGCCCGTCGGCAGTAGACAATTTTCACTATAAATAGTCAAGCACAATCATGCGAAAAGTCATATTAATCATCGGTATGCTACTTTGTAGCTCAAGCATGCTGATGGCACAAGCAAGTACAACAACCGTCAGTTCGACCGGCAACGACAACGATGTCGACATCGAACAGGTTGGAAAAGCACAGACGGCAGACGTCTTGCAGGACGGGGACGAGAACGACGTCGATGTGTTTCAGGAAGGAGAAGAGGACGCGAGTCACGGTGTAGGCGACCAATCCACCGCCATTCTGCAGGACGGATACCGCAATAAGGCGGATGTCAAGATGCAACAGCTTGGCAGTGGCGGGAAAACCATCAACATCTCAACGGTCGAGCAACTTGGCAACGACAACGAGGTTGACCAGGACCTGTACGCGCCTGGTAGCAACAGCGGCCAACGCGCATATGCTACACAGGATGGAAACCGCAACTTCGGCCGTCAGAACATCTATACGGGCCACACGGAGACGTTGACGCTCGAGCAGATGGGAAATGACAACCGCTCAGAACAGTTCGCAGACGGTGGACACATTACGGCTGAAGTTTACCAGACAGGTAACAACAACGACGCCGACCAAAGTATTGCCGGAAGCAACTGGGGCTACTCGGGTGCGCTAGTCAGAATTACACAACTCGGTAACGACAATGATGCCGAGCAAGACCTTTCGGGCGGTGGATCCACAATGTGGAACCACGCGGTCATCGTTCAGGATGGCAACAGAAACGAGGCGGAGCAATCGATAACAAAGGCCTCTCCTGCTGCAGAGCCCGTAGATGCCGAAATCCACCAGAGTGGCAACGACAATCACGCGGAACAAGCCGTTTCCGGTGGCAACTCCGTGAAAGACAAACTCACGGTGACGTTCGATATCGACCAGGTCGGCCACCGGAACCAGGCCACGCAAGACGCTACCGGCGTCGATCATGAAGCCACCATCCTGCAGCAAGGCAACGACAACGTGGCTGAGCAGAAAATGAGTGGTGCCAGTGATGCGTTCGCCGACTTCCTGCAGCAAGGAAATGAAAACCGGGCCAAGCTGGTTCAAACCGGTGTTGCCGATTGGGCGGACTTCGATCAGCTCGGTAACCACAACACAATCCGGGGCCTCGGCGGTGACCAGTGGGCCCGTCAGGCTGATGGATCAACGGCCACCGTGCTGCAAGACGGCCATTGGAACATGCTGAAGATGTTCCAGGAGGGTGGCGCCGATACGTCGGTAACACAGGACGGTAACAACAATAGTGCAGTGGTAAACCAGCATGGTGGATAACACTATGGTGGGTCCTGCTTAGAGAATCGCTCAGGGGAGGGCGATTCGTCGCTCTCCCCTAAGCTCTATTTTGCATTTACTTTGTGAGCTATGAACACTCCTCAGGCAATCATTATCGCCCTGCTTCTGCTTACGGCAACAGCCGTGGGACAGGCGCCGGACGATCCCACCGTGTTGCCGCAATCGGCCGCCGTGCCCGAGGTGGAGTCCGTACGTAACAACATCGCTTTTAGAGCCACCCTTCAGGGTTACGGTACAAACGGGACTTACTACTTCCTGGCAGACGATGACGGCGATGAGGATGAGGGACACGACGATTTGGGCGAACTGCCGATACCCGTTCCGGAATCGGCCCCGTCCACGAATACACTCTCGATCCTTCAGCGCGGCAACGGCAATACGGCGGCCACCGAACAATCCGGCAGTCGCAATTACGCGCTGATGCAACAAGTGGGGAACCAAAACACCTCGACACTGCTGCAAATGGGTGATCGGAATGTGTACATGTCGTGGCTGAACGGCAACAACAACCGGCTAGGCATCGAGCAGATAGGCAATGAGAACACCTACGTCCTGCATTTTACCGGCTCCAACCTCGACCATCACCTTGTTCAAAGTGGAAACGGTCTGAAGGCGATACAGGTCGGCACAGGCACAGTGCCATTTGGAATCAGCCAGACGGGCAACGGAGCCGGCCTGACGATTGAGCATAATCGGTACGCTCCATAGGGTCGCCGTGATCGGGTTGGATCATGCGAGCAGTTGAAGCATCCGAGATGACTGTTGATAACCAATCGTTATGAACCGATATTTTTCTGTTGTTCGCGTCTGTAACCGATCGTGAATCTGCCATCAGGAGGCATCCATGAGAACCTTGGCATTTATTCTTCCGACGCTTCTAGGTATAGCTTTTCTGTCAGCGTGCGATGAAGCAACGTTGGGGCCGGAATTCCTGGGTACCATCGAGGGACGTGTCCTTACGTCGGAAACCCTTGACCCGATCGCCGGCGCAAACGTGGTAACCAGTCCCCCGACAAGCGCCCTGATTACCGACTCGGAGGGCAAGTTTAGTCTGGCCGAAATTCAGGCCGGCAACTACACGGTCACCGCAAAAAAGCCCGGATATGCCTCGAATTCGGTTTCGGTATCCGTTAGTGATATGCGCACCACTTCTGCGACGATCACGCTGGATAAGGAGGAAGACGAGGGCGCGGCATTCGTGGATGTGAACATCGTGAACTGGGCAAATCGTGTTGTTTCTGCAGACAGCATCTTTGTCGATGTAGAGTATCGAATTCGCAATGCAGGCGGAACCGATGTAGGTCTATATGAAATCTATTTCCAGATCGATACCGCTGGGGAGCAATTCCAGCACGAAGAATCCGGGGATAGCCTGCTCGCCTCTCAGGTCGACATTGCCACCTTCAGCAAGTTCTTGAGAGACAAAGCAGCAACCGACGTATCGGTGAGCGGACTATGGTTCCAATAGGAGGATCCGGTCCATAAAGCGCCCCCTCTGTAGCAAATCAGGGTTTCTGAAACGTCGAGCGCCGCAAACTCCTCCACCAGAACAGTACAAGTACTCCCGCCCCGGTTGGCTCCGGCTATTAAGATTCCGTCAATCATTCAGATCCTTGCTGCATCCCGACTCTCGTTTTTGTATTGTGCATATGCACATAATAACTACAAGGAATAATTGTGCCGAGACCACAAAAAAGAAGGCGTTGCAGGAAGTATAGCGGTGACCGGATTTACAAACCGCGCAGCCTGCCGGTGCGCGAATTGCAGATGGTACGTCTCGGGCTCGACGAACTCGAGGCGATGCGGATCTGTGACGGAGAGGGCGCAGATCAGGAGACGGCGGGGCGCCGGATGGGCGTTTCGCGCGGAACCGTTCAACGGCTCCTCGCCAGCGGCAGAGCCAAAGTCGTGAACGCCATTGTAACGTCTTCGGCACTACAAATCGAAGAATGAGGACCGACATGATTCTCTGCATACCCACAGTAGACAACCGGGGGATGGATGCGCGCCTTGCCGATCATTTCGGGCGTGCAGCATTCTTCACGCTTGTCGACACCAGCAACGGAAATGCCGTAACCATCCTGAATCGCAACGCAGAACATGAACACGGCCGGTGCAAACCCACCGAATCACTCGAAAGCCTGCAACTCGACAAGTTTATCTGCCGCGGCATCGGCAGACGGGCAGTCGAGAAACTCCGCACCCTCAACCGGGAGGTCTATCTCGTCGACGCGGAGACGGTCGCAGAGGCCCTGGAGGCATACTGCGTGGGAAGGTTACATCGGATCACTGCCGACGAGATGTGTGCCGGCCACAGCAGCCATTTCGATGTGCATGGCAGTGAGCGGACAACCACCCACGGCGGCTCCCACCACTGATAGTTGACGGAAGATCGGCAGAGAACGACCGTGCGCCGGTTTGCAAATATCATGGCCGTACGGTTCGGGCAATTCGGGACATGCCTATCCACTCAACTCGGGGGCCGTATAGGTGCGCAGCCGGAGAGCGTTGGTGAGCACGAATATGCTGGAAGCACCCATGGCAGCCGCGGCGAATACCGGAGACAGCAGCAAGCCGAAGGCCGGATACAGTGCTCCGGCGGCGACCGGAATAAGCACCACATTGTAGCAGAAGGCCCAAAATAGATTCTGCTTGATGTTTCGCATCACCGCGGCGGAAAGGTCGACGGCACGGACGACACCGGTCAGGTCGCCGGACATCAACACGACGTCGGCGGTTTCTATCGCAACATCGGTACCCGTTCCGATCGCCATGCCCACATCCGCCCGTGCCAGCGCGGGTGCATCGTTTATGCCGTCGCCCACAAACAGCACCCGTCTGCCGCCCTCTCCAAGCTTCTCCACGGAGCGCGCTTTGCCGTCAGGCAATATCTCCGCCACTACGTCGTCGATGCCGATGCTTTCAGCGACCTTGCGGGCCGCCGTCTCGTCGTCGCCGGTAAGCATCACCACATCGGCACCCGATTTTTTGAGCCTGGCGATCACTGCAGGTACCTCCGGCTTCACCGCGTCCGCCACCGCAACGATTCCCCTGATCTCCTCGTCATTTGCCACAAAAACAGGTGCCTTTGCCTGTTTCCGCAGCCTGGCGGCAGCTTCCTCCGCTCCCGACAGATCGATGCCCAGTTGCTTCATGTACCGCTCGGCACCGACGTAGACCATCCTGCCCTCCACGTTTCCCGACACACCAAATCCCGGGATCGCTTCAACGCCGGAGGCCTGGACGCCGTTTAGCCCGCGTTCCTCGGCGGCAGCAACAATGGCCTGTGCAATGGGGTGTTCGGAAACGGACTCGACCGCGGCGGCATCCCGCAGTAACGAATCTTCCGCGCCATTGGAAAACGTCAACAGATCCGTCACCGACGGTTTTCCTTCCGTAAGCGTTCCGGTTTTATCGAGCGCGATGATGTCGACTTCCTGCAACCGCTGTATCGCGTCACCACGTCTGAACAGCACTCCCATCTGCGCGGCTTTGCCGGTTCCGACCATCAATGACGTCGGTGTGGCGAGACCCATTGCGCAGGGGCAGGCGATGATCAGAACGGCCACCGCATTCACAAGCGCAAAAGTGAGCGCCGGTGACGGTCCGAACAGTAGCCAGGACCCGAAGGTCAGCAATGCCAGAATCATCACCACCGGGACAAAGACGGCTACCACACGATTTGCCAGCGCCTGAATGGGAGGCCGGCTAGCCTGGGCTTCTTCCACCAGACGGATGATTTGCGCCAGCACCGTGTCGCTCCCGACGCGCGTCGCTTCTATTCGAAGCGCTGCGTTGCCGTTCACGGTCCCTCCAACTACTTCATCACCTTCCGTTCGCAGCGGCGGAACGGGCTCTCCCGTGATCATGGATTCGTCGACATGCGACCGTCCTTTGCGAACGACCCCGTCAACCGGAATCCGCTCTCCAGGCCTTACGGCAAGCAGATCACCCGTTTTGACCTGCTCCACGGGCACTTCAATCCGGCGACCATCTACGACAACCAGTGCATGCTTGACCTGGAGCTGCATCAGTTGCTTGATCGCCTCACTGGTACGCCCCTTGGCGACGGATTCCAGGTATTTGCCGAGCAGAATGAGCGTCACAATCATCGCCGATGCCTCGTAGTACACGTGCACCGTGCCTTCCGGCAGTATTCCCGGCAGAAATGTCGCCACCACGGAGTATCCGTAAGCCGCGGACGTGCCCAACATGACCAGTGCGTTCATGTCCGGACTGCCGGCCCGCATGGATGCCCAACCCGTTTTGTAAAAGCGCAAACCGGGACCAAACTGAACGACCGACGCCGGCACGAACAGCAGCACAAATAGGCTCTCTTGCGAGAGCACCGACAATAGCCAGTCGCCGAATACCGGCACCACCATCGGCAGCATACTCAGGACCAGTATGGGGAGGGTCGCGATGCCGGCCACAAGCAGGCGCCTGCGCAACCGGCGCTGTTCCTCTTCGCGGGCTCGCCGTTCGGATTCCAGCCGGTCGACGTCGCCTTCCGTATCCAGTACCCCGTATCCGGCACCTTCGATCGCCTCGCGCAATGCCTCCGGTGAAGCCACATCCGGAAGAAACCGAACCACTGCCCGCTCGGTCGCGAGATTGACCGATGCCGAGACAACACCAGCTACCTTTTCCAATGCACGTTCTACCCGACCAACACATGCGGCACAGGTCATCCCACCGACCGAAAACGTGATTTCAGCAGTCGTAACCCCGTAACCACCATCCTCCACCGCAGCGACCATTTCGGCGGCATCCGTGCGTGTATGGTCGAATACAACAGATGCTTTTTCGGTAGCGAGATTGACCGAGACATCGGCAACTCCGCCTCCCTTTCGCAACGACCGCTCTACGCGATCGACACAGGCGGCACAGGTCATGCCCTCAATCCGCATGCTCGCGGAGCGGAAGGACCCTTCAGCCGAGGTTTCATCCGGCCTGGTGCCCTCGTTACGCTTCTGCTTCTTCAGAGATGACTTCATAACCTTCTTCCCTGACGGCATCGGCGATGCGGCTTCGATTCACTGTCTCTGGATCATAGGATACCGTTGCGGAGCCTATCGTCACATCCTCGACATCCAGATTCTCGATCTCCTCCAGTGCGCCACGGACCGCTCTTACGCAGTGCTCGCAACTCATTCCGGTTATTTCAAGCTTCGTTGTCATAGTGCGTGCGTTTGTTCTGATGCCTGATCTCCGCAGTGATAACCCTCGTCCGGATATCTATGCAGCTATTCGGCTTTTACCAACAGCGTTCCGTGCTGCATATCCATGCCACACGCAAAGCGGTATTCGCCGGTCTTATCAGGTATCAACTCGATTGCTACCGGTTCGTTCATGGGGAGGTCGACCGGCTCAACTCCGAATGCAGGTATCTGGACCTTCTCCAGACACGTCGACGGCGTGGTTCGGGTGAACACCAGACGCACCGATCTGCCGGCGACCACATCGACTCGTGACGGTTCATAGCCGTTCGGTCCGGCTTCGATGTGGACCTCGGTTACATTCGATAATGCACCCTGATTGTCATCACGCATTCCGTCCTGGTCACCCGACGCACAACCGGCTGCCAACAGAATCGAGAACAGTATTGTGAAACGCTCCATGTTCGTAGTCTATTGATGGTGATGTATGCTGCTGGTTTTATATGATTTCGGAATAGCGTATTTTTGTCTGTTTATATACTCCGGGAAGAAGAGACTTGTGGGTCGTTCTTGCGCTCACGACGGAGCCTGACGGTCCAGACGAGCACATAGATGGCAGGAATCATCACGAGGGTGTGGATCGCGGAGGTGACCAGTCCACCGACCATCGGTGCGGCAATTCGTTTCATGACCTCGGCTCCGATCGCCGTTCCGAACATGACGGGCAGGAGACCGATAATGGTCGTAAAGACGGTCATTAGCTTGGGACGCACCCGATCGACAGCACCCTCCTCGATGGCGGCCAACAAATCCTGCTTTCCCCGAAGCCGGTCTTCGCTCCGGTATCGTCCGATTGCCTCATCCAGGTACACATGCATGACAACGCCGGTTTCGGCCGCCAACCCGGCAACGGCAATCAGGCCGACGCCAACGGCGATGCTCATGTTGAATCCCAGCGCAAGTATGAGCCACACGGCGCCCACAACGGCAAAAGGCAGCGGAATCAGCAGCAACAGGGCTTCGGTGGCGCTACCGAAATGGATGAATAGCAGCAGGAATACGATGGCAATCGTGATCGGAACCAGGATGGACAAGCGCCGGTTCGCCCGTTCCATATACTCGTATTGGCCGCTCCACTTGAGCGCATATCCGGCAGGAAGCGAGATCTCTTGCGCCACTTCCCTTCTGGCCCGGCCTACAAAGGAACCCACGTCGACTCCCTGATCGAGGTCGACATACACCCAGGCGTTCGGCCGGGCATTCTCGCTCTTGATAACGGGAGGACCTTGCGACAGATGAATGTCGGCTACCTGAACCAGGGGGATCTGCGCACCCGTAGAGGTCGTGACCAGGACGTTCCGGAGTGCGGGCAGGTTGTCCCGAAAATCCCGGGCATAGCGCACATTGACGGGATAGCGTTCCAGTCCCTCGACGGTACTGGTTACGTTCATGCCCCCAATCGCCGCCAGGATACTCTGTTGCACGTCGCCGCTCGTAAGACCGTAGCGCGCCGCTTCCCTCCGCTTGACCCTGATGTCCATGAAGGATCCGCCCGCACTTCTTTCGGCAAAAACGGATGACGCTCCGGTCATTCCGCGCACAACCGTTTCGATCCTTCCTCCGATTTCCTGAAGAACGGCCGGATCCGGACCCGAGATTTTGATACCGACGGGTGTTTTAATACCGGTTGCCAGCATGTCGATTCGCGTCTTGATCGGCATGGTCCAGGCATTGGTCAGCCCGGGTATCTGGACGGCCGCATCGAGTTCGTCGACGAGTCTCTCACGCGTCATCCCCGCTCGCCACTCGGAACGCGGTTTGAGAAGAATGACGGTTTCCAGCATGGAAAGCGGTGCGGGATCGGTAGCCGTCTCCGCTCTGCCCGCCTTTCCCAGAACACTTTCGACCTCGGGGAATGACTTGATCATCCGGTCCGTTTGCTGCAACAGTTCCTTCGCCTTCTGCGGCGATACACCGGGCAATGTCGTCGGCATATACAGGAGATCGCCCTCATAAAGCGTGGGCATAAACTCGGATCCCAGCTGCGGAAACGGCACATAGATCTGTCCGAAAACCAGCCGTTGAACCGGCAGCAGAGTTGTTGCCAGGAGCAGTAGTCCAACCGAGAGTACGACGACCGGCCGCCGGAGTGTCCACCGGATGATGGGCCGGTAAAACCGGATGAACAGGCGTGAAATCGGATTTTTTTCTTCGGATCGAATCTTCCCGCGCACCAATACGCCCATAAGTGCCGGCACCAGCGTGACCGCGAGCAGCGATGCTGCGGCCATGGCAAACGTCTTCGTCAGCGCCAGTGGCCTGAACAACCGGCCCTCGACCTGCTCCAGGGTAAACACCGGTAGAAAGGACACGGTGACAATCAGCAGCGAAAAGAACAGACTGGGGCCCACTTCCTGGGCGGCTGCAAGTACGGCAGACGTCCGCTCTCGCGTGTCCAACTCTCTGCCCAGTCGCCGCCCTGCGCGCTCAATGTGTTTGTGTGCATTCTCCACCATAACGAGTGAGGCATCGACCATCACGCCGATGGCAATCGCAATGCCGCCCAGACTCATAATGTTGGCATTGATTCCCAACACGTACATCACGAGAAGAGACAGCAGAATGCCTACCGGAATGGTGACGAGCGCGACGAAAGCCGAACGCACATGCAACAAAAAGAGCATCACGATGAGCGCGACGACCAGCATTTCCTCCCACAGTTTTGTGGTAAGGGTCGAAATTGCCTCATCGATCAGATCGGACCGATCGTACTCGGTGACGACCTCTACGCCCTCGGGCAGACTGGATTCGAGTTCCTCCAGGCGTTCGATTACGCGCTGGATCACACGCTTTGCGTTTTCTCCGTAGCGCATGATCACAATGCCCGCTACTACCTCGCCCTCTCCATTTTTTTCGGCAATGCCGCGGCGAATTTCGGGCCCGACCCGGACGTCCGCCACGTCCCCGACAGTGAGTGGCGTCCCGCCACCGGCGTGGACCACAACCGACCTGATATCATCGATGCCCTGGAGGTAACCCTTCCCCTGAACCATGAATTCGCGCTCGCCGAGCTCGAGTATCCTTCCGCCGACGTCCTGATTGGACCTCCGCAGGGCATTCGATATGTGGTGAATCGGGATGCCGTAGGCGGAAAGCTTCACGGGATCGACCACCACCTGGTATTGCTTTCTGAAACCACCCACACTCGCCACCTCCGAAACGCCGGCGAGAGATTGCAATTCATACTTCAGAAAGAAATCCTGCAGCGATCGGAGTTCGGCCAGATCCAGGTTGCCGGTGCGGTCGACCAGCGAATACTGGAAGATCCAGCCTACCCCCGTAGCATCGGGACCTATCGACGGGCGGGCGGCAGGCGGAAGCTGTCCGGAAACATAATTGAGTGACTCGAGCACGCGGCTCCGCGCCCAGTACATGTCGGTGCCGTCATCAAAGATCACGTAAACAAAGGAGGTACCGAACATGGAGTATCCGCGCACGGTCCGCGCATTCGGCACGGCAAGCAGTGCCGATGTCAGCGGATACGTGACCTGCTCCTCCACAACCACAGGACTCTGGCCGGGATACTCGGTTCGGACAATAACCTGCACATCGGAAAGGTCCGGTATGGCATCAACCGGCGTGTTCCACAGCGCCCACATACCGGCAACCGCCGCGAGTAAGGTGAGTAGCAGCACAAGCAGCCGCTTCCGCATGCTCCATGCAATCAGTTTTTTAAGCATGAATCCGCTCGATTTGTTGGTCGGATAGGTTCCCGGTGTGCATTAGTGGTCGTGCGAGGGCATATACCCGGCATTTCGCAGGTTTTCCGAGGCCTCCTCGATCGAATACGATTCGAGAAACATGCCACACACTTCGCAGCGTCCTTCCGCATCGTGCAACACCGCCCAATCCATCGGGCACTGGTATACCGAGCCGTCCCCATTGCTGTCGGCGCGGGCAACATCAACCGAAAAGTCCGTGTAGCCCATATTGAACAAGCCGGTCTGCGCGGCACCCAGCGTCACTTCCTCGACCTCACCGGGACAAATCCCTATCTGCTCCCGCTCGTCCGTCAGATTTGCCGGATTGGAGGAACAGCGATACAGCAATCCGTCATCGTCTGCATCGAGGACGTATATATCGGGCGCTTCCGGCGTGCTTTCGGGTGCGGTTGCGGCGCCGGCACCCATTGTGCCGTGGTCATGTCCAAGCGACATGGCACCCATTGTCCCGTGGTCATGTCCAAGCGACATGGCACCGACAGCCGCATTGAGCTTGGCCTCCGAGTCGATCAGAAACTGGGCACGTGTCACAATCTCTTCGCCTCCGGCCAATCCCTCCCGTATTTGTACCCGGTCGGCCGCTTCCAGGCCGATCTCCACCTCCACGGGTCGAAATCTTCCTGCTCCAAGCGACTGCATCACGAATTGCCGCGTTCCGCTTCTGATGAGCGCATCGGACGGTACCACAACGGCACCTTCTATAGGTGCACCAGCTAGCTGGACGGAAGCAAACATGCCGGGTTTGAGTTTGCCGTCGCGATTGGCCACGGTAATCCGTGTCTTGCCGACCCGCATTTTCTTATCGAAGGTGTCGTATACAAAGTCAACGGCCGAAGTCAGCTTCTCCTCCGGATCGTAGGGCAGTTCGACCATGGCCTTCGTGCCGATGTCCACCCAGGCAAGGTCTTTTTCGAAAACGTCAACCATTAGCCAGAGCCGTGACAAATCGGTGATCTCCATCAGCGTTTCGCCCGCGCGTATCCGCTTGCCTTCAACGACATTCAGGTCGACAACCGTGCCGCCGGCCGACGCATACACCGTCTGTGTTCTCGGACCCCGGCCCGCCGCCGGCAGTGCTTCAATCTGCCGTTCAGTCAGATCCCAATAGGCGAGCCGTCGCCTGGCCGCGTCCAGCAGCCGAACGGCATCCTCTTCGCCGGGCGTGCCGGACATTTCGCTCGCATGTCTCGCGGCCAGAAGGTACTCCTCCTGTGTCGCGAGGAGTTCCGGACTGTAGATCTCAAACAAAGGCGCCCCTTTCGACACCCTGGCCCCTTCGTGATTGACAAACAAACGCTCGACCCATCCGCTGATTTTGGTGGAAACGGCTATCCGTGCCGTCTCGTCCGCTTCGAATATCCCCGTCGTACGGACCTCCGGGCCCAGCCGCTCAATCGTTGCGCAGGTGGTCCGGACACCGATGCTCTGGATGGTCGCCGGATCAACCTGAACGATTCCCTGGCTTTCTCCGGAGTGGCGTACGGGGGTGAGATCCATTCCGCATACCGGACACTGACCGGGTCCTTCCTGGATGACATGTGGATGCATGCCACATGTATACAGGGTTGCTTCAGGTACACCGGCCGTCTGCTCGGTGCGGTTTGCATCCGAACTCCCCGGATTTTCCTCGCTGCAACCGGCGACCGCGAGGGCCACCTGGACAGCCAATAGAATAACAAGTGTCTTTCGTGTATTCATGGGACTTTGCCTACTGGTCTCCTTGAAATTCCGTGACAAGTGGGTCGGCTCCGGTTTCCCGTATGAGCCGTGCCTGCAGATCCTCAAACTTTGCCGTCAATTCGAGCTCACGCGCCCGCAGCTCGAAACGGGATCGTTGGGCCTCGAGCAGATCCAGAAAGCCCGCCTGACCGGTCCGATATGCGCCCAATGCAATTTCAAGTGTGGTTTCGGCCTGCGGCAGCAGTTGCTCGCGAAGCATCTTCAATTGCTGCTGCACGGACCTCAATCCTGCGCGTACGGTAGCGAGCTTTTGCTCCAACTCCACAAGAAACGCCTCCCTTTCCAGATCGATCTGTCGCCGTCTGGCCTCTGCCCTTCCGATTCTTGCGTGGACCCTCTCCCGCCATAGCGGCAGTTTGGCACCGATCCCTATGGCAAATGCATCGCGTCCATCGGCGGAGGCCGGCAGATCTGCGGTCGCAATCCCTGCATAAGAGAGCTGCAGCCTGATTTCCGGCCAAAGAGACGCCTTATCCTGCGCCACTACCGCACTTTCGCGGGCTTCGAGCACGGCATAACGCGCCAACTCCGGCCGTTCTACCGGAGGATGTCCGGGAAGGGTATTCTCGGTAAGATCACGTGGCGGGTAACCCTCCTGCAACGCCGGCGAATCACCGGAGGCGAGCGCACCCAGGGCAACCAGTGACTGTCTGTGGGTCTCGAGCAGCTCATCGAGTCGAATCAACTCGAGGTCGAGCTTGTTGTGCTCCAGTTGGGCACTGATGATCGCCTGCTGGGAACCAGCACCGACCTCGTATTGCGCCGCTGCTATCGTCTCGAATGAGCGCAAATCTCGCTGAAATGCCCGAATGACCTCCCGCATTTCCGATGCCTTCATCATCTCGATGAAAACCGCGCGCACCGCATAGGCAATATCCAGTGCCTGCACGTCAACCGACAGTTGTTCGGCTTCGGCCGTCCGGTTCAAAAAGGACCGTCGTGCAGGAAGATCGCCCGGTTTGGGAAGCGGCTGCTCAATCCGAAACTGATACTGCTGCGTCCCCCTTGCGGTATAAACGGGAGCCGGTGCGAAGACGGTCCCGACTACGGGATCGGGCCATCCGGCAGCAGCCCTCCTGCCGGCGTTCGCAATATCGTAGCGTCCTCGTTGCAGGTTGAGTGCAACATTGCTCTCGAGGGCACGCCCCACGAGTTGTTCGCGCACGAGTGCCGACGCGGATGAGGGCTCTTGTGCTTTGGAATCCAGGCTTGTTAGAAGCAGGACGACCCAGGGAATAACAACCCGGGGAATACGGATCCACATAACTTTCCAATGGATGATCGACAGATACGGGCACTCCTGCCCGTCGGCGGGCGGAGTGAAGCGACATGAAACGACGGGCGACCGGGCGGGCCGCCCTGTCATCCATTAGATCAGATGGGATTTGTAGAGGATATGAAGGTCTGGACCGGGCGGACGCCTGTCCAGGGTATGCAAAAAGAGGAGCGGTGAATGGTCCGGTTCTCGAACGGGCAACACCTCGGTTTCCGGAGCAAACGAACAGGCGTCAATCTGCACACCTGGTACGTTCCGATCTACGACCGCAGCAAGTCCACCGTCTGCGGGCCCAACGACACAACAGGTGGCCGTATCCAGGACAACTGGCGTGCCAATGCCATGCGACGAATGGTCGTGGCAAGGCTTCTCCGGTAGTTCATGGCTGCATTTACACGGAGCGGCCGGACCCGACCGGCCACACAGATGCCGGGCGGTCGGCAATATCGTGGCACTGAGCAGGAGAATGGCTGCCGGCGCAGCAAAGAGTCGATATTTGTGGCCGAAATGAGGCACGTAATTTTATCTTAAGAACCCTTACAACATACCAAAGGCTGCCAGAGTTTCCACACGCCGTTGCGACGGACGGAATCGGACTGGCGATTATACCTCGAAAAGGCTAGATTCGTCCTTTGGATGAATCAACCATTCTCTACCCACGAAAACCATCCGATCATGCCTTACAAATTCGAGTTGTACGAAGACAAAACCGGAAAAACCCGCTTCAATTTCGTAGCTCCCAATGGCCAGGTCATGTTCTCGAGCCAGGGATACGAGCAGCGGAGCTCGGCAAAGAAGACGATTGACTCCATCAAAATGAATGCGCCGGACGCAGAGGTGGAGGACCGGGACGAGTAACCTTGCCACCCTGATTTCACACCGGCCTGCATTTCGCGGCGGATCAGTTCAGGCACATTTCCAAACGGTGTACCGGGTCTCCGGTGCACCGTTTTTTATCTGTACAGGGGATGAAACACGACGGTCGGATAAACCTCCAGCGCCGGCGCCGGAATGCGGACGATCGAAAGGACGTCTGCCACACGTTCCATCCACCGGTGGGGCCATCGTATGCATCGTAGAATGTCGAGATCGGGACCCACGAATATTCTCCGTTTGTGCGGAGAATCGGGTGTAGGCAGCGCCCGTTCCAGACCGCTCGCGCCGTGACCGATTGAAAGGCCCAGCCATGCGGGCCACCGCCTTTCCATGGCGCCGC